>JBJDZJ010000049.1:0-3675 GCA_051867915.1 Eubacteriales bacterium | reverse complement strand
TTATTCTATCATATCTTGGTGAGTTTGTCGACTCTACTTTTATTATACCACTCCAAAACTCCACATTCTTTTGAAACACCATAATTTAATATTTGCTTATCTTCAATATCAAACGAGAATCCGAAATGATATTCATTTGCGATAATTAACGGTTTGCAGTCAAGAGTATAATCGAAAAGTTCAGAGTAAGAAAAATTGCCCCAAGACGACAAGGCGTGTCTTAGGGCTGGAGAAATCTCTCGAAATCTCCGTTTTTCGTTTTATGGCTTTTCTTTAGCTGTGTTGATAGATGAAATTAGAATTCTTTTAATTTCCAAGCAGTCATTTAACAAAGATTTTCCCATATCATCGGATATATATTCAGACATCGTGAGTAACTTAAGCCAATATTCGGTCTCGGCGGTTTCTTTTAGAGCAATGTGCATTTTTGAAATGAAATCCGCTTTGCTTTGACCGTAATTGGCTTCGTTAATGTTTGCACCAATCGAAGTTCCGCTACGGACAATTTGTTTTGAGATTATCGTTTCTTTTTTCGTTTTGATAAGATATTGGTGAAGCTTTATAATACGCGATGCAAAGGTAATCGATTTATCAATTAAAATATTCTCTTTCATCATGCACCATCGGTTTTGAAAGTATTATTGCATATATCGGCGAAGATTCCAACAACATTATTCATCATTCATCAGCGAAGCGGTTTCATTATTCATTCTTCAATAAAAATCCGCGTGCAATAAATGAATAATGAATGATGAATAATGAATAGTGAATAATACAAACAAAAATCCACATTCTTGCGAACGCGGATTTATGTTTGGCTGGGATGACAGGGGTTGAACCTGTACTACAAGAGTCAAAGTCTCGTGTGCTGCCGCTACACCACATCCCAATATTCAAAAAGCCGCATTTATTGCGGCTTTTTTCTGGCGGAAGAGGTGGGATTCGAACCCACGAGCCACTTGCGTGACTACCTGATTTCGAGTCAGGGCCGTTATGACCGCTTCGATACTCTTCCATACGATCCTGAAACAGGACCGCTTGCTATTATAGCATACTCTTTTGACTTTTGCAAGAGGTTTTCTAAATTTTTTTCAATTTTTTTGCCCGATTGCATACAGGCAGAGATCCCATGCAGGGACATACTCCGGTCTGCGCATATACAGCCGATAATCGGGGCAAAGCCGATGAACCGTCAGAGGCAGTTCAAACAGATCCCCACTGCGGTGATAAAGGGAAATCTGCAAATCGGGGCGGCACCGGCGAATGGTCTGCTTTGCACCTTCAAGGGCTTCTTTTTCGGCGCCCTCTACATCCATTTTGAGAAAATCCAGCTCCCGATCGGCGTATACGCTGTCCACCCGGAGCATTTCAGTCTCAACACCGCATTTGGCTCCGTATACCGACGAATTCCGATTCCCTTCGGAGGAGAAGGTCAGGGTGGTGTCGGCATTCCATGCGCCGGCGTGATGGGGATGGACGAAGTCAAGCCCCTCTGCTTCCAGATAGGCGCACAGCTTCTTGTAGCTTCGGGGATCGGGTTCCCACGCCTCAATTTCCTCCACATGGGGGGCATAGGACAGCAGGGCTTTGATGCTGTCCCCGGTGTAGGCACCCAGATCGGCGCAGAAACGGTAGCGATCGGGACGAAGAAGCTCCTTCCGGATGCTTTCCTCATCGGTAAAACTGTCCCGAAGGGGACGGATGGAACCGCTGAGGCGATAGTCTATCACATGGTCGAACACCCGCTTCGATTCTTCGTCCGAAAGCAGTTCCCGAACCGCCGCCAATTCGTCCTTATGGGCATTGAAGTAGGCGCCGTCAAAAAGCTCGTCCCCGGCAATGGGGACATCGGGGGCGTAGAACTCGAATTCCCGATCCAACTCGTCAAAACGGGCAAGCACATCGGGAAGCCTGCTTCCGAATGCCAGCAGAATGATGAAATCGCCGTACTTATCCCTTGCTTCGGACAGGGACAGAACCCTTTTTCCGTGGAAAAGGTGGCCTCTCACGAAGCCGTCGGAGGCAAAAAAATCGGCGACCGGAATCCTGCGGCTTTCCAGCACATGAAGGATTTTATCGGCGCCGTTGCCCATCCCGTAAATCAGGATGGGCTTATGGGCATTCTGTAATTTTGACCAAAGATCAATTGGTGAATTCATGATAAATCACACGGACGGTCTTTTCAAAATCCGCTTCCTCAACGCTGATGATGATATTGTTCTCTCTCGTTCCCTGATCCATCATACGGATATTGACCTTCGCCTTTGCCACCGCCGTAATGATTCTTGCGGCAGTACCGATGTTGCGGCCCATACCCTGACCGACCACTGCGACCAGCGCCAGCCCGTCCTCGATATACAGACTGTCGGGATTAACCGCCTGGCGGATCCCCTCAATTATCTCCTGACGGTGGGCGTTGAGCGAAGCAGAAGATACGACGACGCCCATGGTATCAATGCCGGAAGGAATATGCTCAAAAGATACGCCGTATCTTTCCAGCACATCCAGAATTTTCTTGCCGAATCCGATTTCGCTGTTCATCAGATCCTTCTCGATATTGATAACCGAAAATCCCTTGTGACCGGCAATTCCGGTGATTCCGTCGCACATCTGATTGACCGTTGTCCGAAGAACGATCATGGTGCCCTTGTCGTCGGGGCGGTTGGTATTGCGGATGTTGATGGGAATTCCCGCCGCACGGACAGGGAATACCGCTTCTTCGTGCAGAACGGTGGCACCCATATAGGCAAGCTCCCGAAGCTCGGAGTAGGTGACGGTTTCAATGACCTTCGGATTCTCCACAATGTGGGGATCGGCCATGAGGAAGCCCGACACATCGGTCCAATTTTCGTAAATGGACGCCTTTACGGCGCGGGACACGATGGAACCGGTAATATCGCTTCCGCCTCTGGAGAAGGTCTTGATTCTGCCGTCCGCCGCTCTGCCGTAGAAGCCGGGGATCACTGCATATGCGTGAGATTTCAGGACGGTGGACATGACCTCGTCGGTCATTTCCACATTATACTGCCCGTTATCCTTAAAAAAGATCACATCGGCGGCATCCACAAAGTCGAAGCCCAGATAGTTTGCCAGAAGGATTCCGTTCAGGTACTCCCCGCGGCTGGCAACATAATCTGCATAGGGGGAGCCGTTCAGATGCTCCTCGATTTTAGTAAATTCATCGTCCAATGAAAGATCTAGAGACAGATCGGAGATAATGGAATTATAGCGATCCTTGATCTTACGGAAGCAATCGGAAAAATCCTGTCCGGAAGCCGCTTTGTTGTAGCATTCATAAAGGAGATCGGTAACCTTTTCATCCCCCGCAAAGCGGCGACCGGGTGCGGAAGGGATCACATACCGTCTGTCCTCGCTTGCCTTCACGATGGAGGCAACTTTTTGAAACTGTTTTGCATCTGCCAGCGAACTTCCGCCGAATTTCACTACTTTTATCTGATCGGGTTGATTCATTTTTCTTACTACCATGCCTTTCCGTCGTCCGGGAACAGCATCTGCTTTTATTTTAAAAGTCCGGATTTCGAAATTTTCTTTCTTCTTTATATTATATGAATTTTTGGGATCATTGTCAAGTAGGTTTCCCCGATTTGCATGAAAATTTTTGTAGTGTTACAATAGATGTGAGACCCCAAACGCAAGAGGAGTGGAAAAAGTGAT
>JBJDZJ010000048.1:0-3689 GCA_051867915.1 Eubacteriales bacterium | reverse complement strand
GAGAAAATCAAGATCATCGAGAGCGGACTGCGTATCACTGCCCGATATGCGCCGCCAGACCTATGGAACACCAATGCCCAGACCGGCAAGAGCATATCGGACGGCTTTGCATCGGCGGGAATCGGGCTTATCAAGGCGGACAACCACCGACATGCAGGGTCTCTGTACATCAAGGAGATGCTCAAATCCCGCACCGATGAGGAAGGCGGAGAGCGTCCGAAGCTTCAGATTTTTAGGTCATGCCGGAATCTGATCCGTTGTATGTCCCAGATCATGGTGGACGACAAGGACCCCACCGTCTATGCAGTAGAGCCCCACGAGCTGACACACAGCATCGACAGTCTGAGGTACTTCTGTGTCCAGTGGTGGCAGTCTGCCAGAGAGCCGAGACCAAAGGCTCCGACGACCCACTGGTCACAGTCCATGCGGGAGGACTATCGGAAGGCGACGCCTGCCGAGAAACGATATTTACGGGAAAAATGGGGAAACCCGAGTTAAGGAGGATTTATGTACATCGAGGGAAACAAAAGGGAATTTTTTGAAAAACTGCTGGAAAACGCCAAGACCAAACAGCGCATTGCCGCCGAAAACTATGATCGGTGGATGGCACAGTACAACGGCGATCTGTCCAGCGATCAGGGAACGGACTGCACAACAGGCTACAATGTGACCTATGAGATGGTGGAGGCCATCAAGGACATCACAATCCCACAGCCCGCCGTTACGCCTGCGGTGAGGTCGGAAAAAAACACCCGGTCTGCACGGTCGATCGAGCAGATCTGTCGGCGGGCAAGGGACGAGCTGGACTTTGAGAAGATCAACGATCTGGACGAGCTGACCACCTACATTGCCGGCGGCGATGCCTGGATTGTAGAATGGGACGACAGCAGTCGTACACACGACATATCCGGGAACATCCGTGTGCGGACGGTGGGCATCAAACGCTTTTTCCCACAACCTGACATCCCGTCTGCCGACGCCATGGAATACTGTTTTGTGTCCTACAACACCACAAAGGAGGATCTGATCCGTGCCTTTGGCATCAGCCGGGAGCAGGCGGAGGACGCCGATCAGGGATCAGAGGAGGATATCACCAACATAGACGAGGTTGTCACGGTCTATGTCTGCTATTACAGGGGAGACAAGGGGGAAATCTGCAAATTTACCTGGTCTGGTGAGACGGTACTGGAGGACATCACCGACTACTACGCCAGAAAGGTGCGCAAATGCAAAAAGTGCGGGCAGCCGGAGTCCCGATGCCGATGCGACAAGCCACAGATCATTACCCAAAATTTGGAGTATGAGGAGCTGACCGAGGATGTGGTCACCACAGACGGCACCGTCATCCCTGCCATGATCCCCAAAATGCGCAACGGTAAGATCGTCACCGAAAAGGTATGGGAGCCGGCACTGGATTCGGAAGGCAAACCCATCCTCGGGGACAACGGGCTTCCCGAGCTTTACGAGGTGGATCAGCCGGTCATGGTGCCAAATCGGATCAAATGGTACAAGCCCACCTCCATGCCGGTGCTGGTGCGCATCAATATCGCAAAGCCGGACAGCGTTTTCGGGCAGTCGGACTGTGAGTTCCTGCGGCCCATCCAGCAGGAGCTGAACAAGGTGTTGACCAGAATCCATATGAAGATCATGCGCTCGGGGGCGACGCCTGTGATTCCTCCCGATCTTGCCACCGACCGGGCGGAGGATCAGGGAGAGGTCTATGAGGTGGGCAACGGAATATTTGAGGAATACATCAAGCTGGCTCCCGGTCAGACCAAGGATCAATTCGGGGTGATCAACACCGAGGTTTCTGTACAGCAGGATCTACAATATGCGGAATACCTGTACGACAAAGCCAAGCGGCTCATGGGCGTCACCGAGAGTTATCAGGGACAGTCGGACAACACGGCAAAATCGGGTGCCGCCAAACAGCTCCAGATCGCCCAGGCGGCGGGAAGACTGCAAACCAAGCGGACAAACAAGCAGCTGTTTTATTCCAAGCTGGACAGGGCGATCTTTGAGCTTTATCTCGCCTATGCGGACGAGCCTCGCCCGGTGTCCTACATAGACGAGTTCGGAGAGGTCCAGAACCTGCAATTCAATCGCTATGATTTCCTGGTGCGGGACGAGAAGACCGGGGAATACTACTACGACGACCGATTTATGTTTTCCATCGACAGATGCGGAGCAGTGGATCAGGACAAGACCACAATGTGGGAAATGGTCATGCAGATGTATAAGGCGGGCATGTTCGGTCAGATCGGGGATCCGTCCACCCTGATCCGGGTATGGATGCAGTTGGAGCGGTACGGACTACCCTTTGCCCGAGAAAATGTCAACTACTACAAGCAGCTTGCCGAGCATATGAGGCAGGCACAGGCGGGAACACAAATGCCTGCAAAAACACCAAATGCGCAGAATGTACAGCAGATACAGGGAGGAGCAATATAAATGGCAATGACGGGAATCAAAAAATTTAAAAACATTATCTCCAACAACGATTCGGTGGCAAACAGCCCGCTGGGAAAGGCGGGAGGCACCAATATGACCATAGGGCAATACATATCGGGAAATCAACCGCTGGTCAAATCGGGCGGAATCGGGGACTATATTCTGAAAAATGTGGCAAAACAGCCCCTTCCGAGTACAAACGGCAACGCAACCGCAAACACGGGAGCATCCGGATCCGTTACCGGTGGAAATGCGGGGCTGACATCGGGAGCGCTGGGCGCACAGGAAGGGGCAAACGGAGTGACACCACAGGTATCGGTATCACCTTATTCCCAAAATCAGCCGATCACGCCCACCATCGGAAGCACCATCATGAAGATGGCGGCAGAACAGAAAGCCAAGGCAAACGGCGCAACCGGAACACAGACGGGATCGGGTGCAGTGGCCGAATCCACTCCGAATCAGACTCCGACATCCACCCCTTCGACGGGCGTATCGGGAAGTGGCATATCGGCGGGATCCGGATCTGTTGCGGCAACCGTACAGGGAGCGCAGGACGGATCGCAGAGCATGACGCTGGGCGAGTATATCGCCTCTCTGGGCGTACAGCACCCCGGCGACACCTACCGTCAGGCAGTACAGCAGGCAAACGCCCAGTATGACCGCTCCAGAGCCGGATACGGCGCACAGGCGGAGGCGCTTGCGGAGCAGGGACTGACGGGCAGCGGAACCGCAAACTATCTGGATCAGGCGGCATATGCTCAAAAGCAGGCGGCAAAATCGGCGGCGGCATACTCCCGGGATCAGGCGATGGCGACCTATGCCAACGGGCTTACCGATTACATCCGTCAGCAACAGGAGGCAAGCCAGGAAAAGATCACAAATGCCCTGAACAACGCCCTTGCCATGGGACTGTCCACCGAGAACACCGTCAAATACCTGATGGCGACGGCGGGACTGACCCGCACGCAAGCCGAGCAGTACGCCGAGAATACTGCCGGAATCACTTCCGACAATACGCTTCAAGAAATTGCGGCGGCATACGATCAGCTGATTTCGGGAGGCGCAAAGGCGGCGGATGCGGCGGCATATTTAAAGAGCGCAACGGGCGGCGGCTACGACTCTGCGCTGGTGGATCAGGTGGTCTCCGACAAGAGTCTGCTGAGCAGTGGCGCATCCTACACCAATGAGCAGGTGGGCGCACTTCAGGAGGTCTATGCAACGCTGATCGAGGAGCG
>JBJDZJ010000047.1:0-3695 GCA_051867915.1 Eubacteriales bacterium | reverse complement strand
TAGTCTTGAAAACTTTTTGTTTTTTCATGTGTCTACTCTATGGGGATTATATCATTGATTGTGCGACAGCCCTTTTTTTGCGCTCAAAAAGCCGAACATCAACCAATAGTTGAATAAAATCGGTCGGATTCAACCAATGTTCCATTGACAAACTGCTACTTTCATGCTAAAATAGCCGAAGAGAGCCTGATTTTCAGGTCATAAACCATCATCCGTCTACGAAAAGAGGCGAAAACCGTGAAAAAAGAAAAAACCAAATCCAAAAAGAAGGATAAACCTCTGTCCTTTCGACGGGTGCTGTCCGATAACCTGTTTGTTCTGAAAATCGTACAGAAGACGGCACCCCTTTACCTGTTCACCTATTATCTCTGGTCGGTGCTGTGGGGAGTCATCAGCTTTCTCAGCGGCTCCTACCTGATCCGTTATGTGGTCAACGGTATCAGTCAGGGAAAGACTCCCGTAAAGATTCTGACCTTCATTCTGTTCATCATCGGTCTCAATCTGGCATTTGAAGTCTTCAGAATTGTCATCATGCGGTATTATTGGCCCAGATGCAACCAGAGAATCGTGGCATCCTTTGAAAAGATGCTGTTCCAAAAATCCCGTGAGGTGGAGATCGCCTGCTACGAGAAGCCCGAATTCTACGATAAATATGTCCGCTCTATGGACAATGTCTACGGCAAGTGCATGGATGTGGTGTATAATATCGACAATCTGATCTGGACCCTGACCTCCTTCTCGGCAAACGCCTTTCTGCTGTATATCATTGACCCGGTCCTGATCCTGTTCGGGCTGATCCCCTTTGCACTGGGCTTTATCCGCAGAGCGCAGAATAAGGTGAACCACAAATATGATGTGGAACGCAATCCCATTGACCGCAAGAAGAACTATGTCCAGCGAACCTTCTATCTGTCCGAGTATGCCAAGGAGATGCGGCTGGGCGGTATGGCAGGACTGATGTTCGGGCGTCAGAAGGAGGCGTATGAGGACTATCGCCGTCTGATTCGGAAATACGGTTTTATCCAGGGACTGCTGGGCTTTCTCATCGGCTGGGGCGTGGATATTCTGGCGATTGTGGGTGCCATGGGGTATGCCACCTATCAGACGGTGGTCAGCGGCAGAATGCTGCTGGGCGACTGTATCGTGGTGCTGACCTCGGTGTCCATGATCTCCCATCTGCTGTCCACTCTGGTTCAACGGTTCTCCGATTTCCATAAAAATGCCCTGTATGTGGAGGATTTCCGTATCTTTCTCGATCACAAGCCCGAAATCGCCGATACCGACCATCCAAAGACTCCTCACGAGGGCGATCTCTCTGCCAAAAATCTGTCCTTTACCTATTTCGGCGCCGAAAAGCCCTCTCTTACGAATCTGAACTTCACCATTCACAAGGGCGAGAAAATCGCCCTTGTGGGACAGAACGGATCGGGTAAGACCACGCTGGTCAAGCTCCTTCTGCGGCTCTATGACCCCACCGAAGGGGAACTGACACTGGACGGAGTGGATGTGAAAGAGCTGTCGGTGACCGATTATCGCAGGATGTTCGGCGTGGTATTTCAGGATTTCAAAATCTTCTCCCTTTCGGTGGCGGAGAATGTTCTGATGCGCTCCATGAAGGAGGGGGAAGATGAGGTCGTCATCGAAGCCCTGAAAAAGAGCGGCGGATATGACAAGGTCGCCACCTTCGAGAAGGGCATTCACACCACCCTGACACGGGAATTTGACGATAGCGGCGTCAATCTCTCGGGCGGCGAGGCACAGAAGATTTCCCTTGCCCGCATCTTCGCCGATCCGACTCCCTATGTCATACTGGATGAGCCTTCCTCGGCACTGGACCCCATCGCAGAGTACACCATGTTCCAAAACATGATGGAGGCAGGGAAAGGTCGGACCATGATTTTTATCTCTCACCGTCTGTCCTGCGCCACCCTTGCCGATCGGGTGTTCTATATGGAGAAGGGGGAGCTTTGCGAAATGGGAACCCATGCCGAGCTGATGAAGCAGGGCGGCAGGTATGCCGAACTCTTTGAGATGCAGGCGGAGAATTATCTGGAGAATGAAGAACAGGAAGGAGGGATCAGCCATGTCTGAGGATAAAAAGACTCCGAAAGAGAAAAAAGAACGGCAAAAGATCGGAAAAGTGCTGCAAAACAACTTTCGCATGGCGGCGATTGCGGCAAAATATTGCCCGTCCTTTCCCCTTCTTGTGATTCTGGACGGTATTTTAGGCGCATCCTCCGAGGTTCTCTTTACCGTTTTTTCGGTAAGAGTGCTGAATATGCTGGATTCAGGCAATCCTTCCTTCCGAAAAATCCTTTGGGAGCTTGCCGCCTATGCGGTGATCTATCTGGTGATCCACCTCTTTTTTTCTTGGTATAACTCGATCTACAAGCCCATTATCGAGCAGAAGATTCAGTACGGGCTTCAGGGCGATCTCTATAAAAAGGCGCTGTCCATGGACCTTGCCTGCTATGACGATCCCGCCTTCTACAATGACTTCGTTTTTGCCATGGATCAGGCAAAGGACAAGGGGCAGGAGGTTGTCTTCGGACTGGGAAATCTGCTTCGCAAGATCATCGGCGGCGGTGCGCTGATTACCCTGATGATGAGCGTATCCCCTGCGGTAGGCATCCTGCTGCTGGCGTCCGGCATCGGAATTCTGGTTTTCGACCATCTTTATGACAAGGTATCCTTCAAACAGGAGCAGGAGGGCAGACCCTTCCACCGGAAAAACAGCTACATCAACCGGATCCACCATCTTTCCGATTATTCCAAGGAACTGCGGATTTCCCGGGTGTCCGGAACATTGGAGGAAGAATACGATGAGGCGGTGGATTCCATTGTGGATCTCAATATCCGATATGCGAAGAAATACCTCATTCTGGACCTCCTGTCGGTCTTTTTCAACTATTTGGGAACTTTCGGCGCCCTCCTGCTGTCCTTTTACCTCCTGCTCAAGGGCGAGATTCTGGTGGGCGGTTTTGCGGCGTCGGTGTCGGTGGTCTGGAACCTGGAATGGCAGATCTACGACTTCTTCCGGGAGATCAACAATCTGCCCAAACGGTCGCTGTATATCGACAAATATTTCACCTTCCTTGCCTATGAAAACAAGGTGCTTCCGGGAACGGCGATTCCCGACGACTTCGAGTCCTTGGAGTTCCGTAAGGTCTCCTTCGGCTATCCCTTCGACAAGGAGCAGAATTTCTCTCTGAAAGAAGTCAGCTTTACCGTCAAAAAAGGGGAAAAGATCGCCATTGTGGGCTATAACGGGGCAGGGAAAACCACTCTGACCAAGCTGATGATGCGGTTGTACGATCCCACAGAGGGTCAGATTTTGTACAACGGAGTGGACATTCGGGAGTACGATACGGCGGCATACCGCAAAAAAATCTGCGCCCTGTTTCAGGATTTCAAGATTTTTGCCGCCACTTTGGGCGAGAATGTCATGAACGGCGAGTATACCGATGCCGACGGGGATCGGGTGCGCGCATCCCTTGATGCGGCATCCTTTACCGATCGGCTGTCCGAGCTGGAAAAGGGGATTCAGACCCAAATGACCAAGGAATTCTTTGATGACGGTGTCAATCTGTCGGGCGGCGAGTCCCAAAAGGTTGCCATTGCCCGTATTTTTGCCGGAAATCACGATCTTCTGATTATGGATGAGCCTTCCTCGGCACTGGACCCTGCGGCGGCGT
>JBJDZJ010000046.1:0-19503 GCA_051867915.1 Eubacteriales bacterium | reverse complement strand
TTCTTCTCGTAAAGAAAGGCGGAAAAAAATTAAATCCAATTTCCCGGCGGAGACGGGAAATTGTTCCTTATGATCTTATGATCATAGAAGATTGAAGAAACCGCGGGGTCAACCGCAAGGACCTTCGCCTTCCGAAAGGCACCCTCATATCCCGTATACCCGATGAATCCGCTCCAGCTTCTGACCGATGGGCTTTGCGAAAACCCACAGGAAGAACAGATTGGACAGAGCATAGATCACGGTATAGGGAATCGCCGTAACCACGGCGGCAAGGTAGAGAGACAGCCGGAATCCGCCGCTTGTCCAGAGAACCGTCCAGACATCCATGATCATGGAATAGGCAATCCCTGCCAGAACACCGTATAAACAAAGCAAAACCCGATGACGCTTCAGAGGTCGGGAGAGAAATCCCGCCACAAGACCGATGATCCCCCATGCCAGCATCTGAAAAGGAGTCCAGGGACCCTGACCGAAGTAAAAATTGGAAATCAGCGCCGACAGAGCGCCCACAAGAAAGCCGGACTCCCCGCCCAGATAGACCGCCGTCAGAACGGTCAGCGCCGTGATGGGCTTGAACAGGGGGATAAACCTTCCTGCGACCGACAGGGCGACCATGATCGCCACCAGTACCAGCCGCCCCGTTCCCGTCCGTTTTCGTTCAAATCCGCAAAAAAACAGCAAAAGGGAGAGGATCGCCACCGCAAAACTGATCGGAATGTAGCTCTTCTCACGGAAGCACAGCGCCCCGATCCCCACCACTGCCGCAATCAGAATCGGCAGAAGTACAGACAGCCCCTTCCGGAGCTTTCGGTTTCGGATCACAAGCATGACGGTCGCCTCCTTTCGGAAAAAATTGATCTTTTTTGTCTCATTTGCCCTTGCTTTCCCGCTTTCGGATCTCAGAAAAGGCCTCGATTGCATCCTCCACGGTGACGACCCCGTCCACAATCCCCCGGGTCATCCGACTGACCGCCGTAGTGTAAAAGCTGTTTACGGCAAAAAAGGACTTCGGCTCATCGGTTGAAACGATCTCGCCCCCGAAAAAGAGTGCGCACCGATGAGCAATATCGGCGGCAAATTCCGCATCGTGGGTGACCGCTACGACGGTAATTCCCTGTTCGTCGGTCAGCCGCCGCAAAAGGGCGGCAAGCGCCCTTTTGGACGGAGCGTCCAGACCCTTCCCCGGCTCGTCCAGCAGCAGTAGCCTCGGATGGCTTGCCAGTACAACGGCAAGCGCCAGAAGCTGCTGTTGCCCTCCCGACAGATCATAGGGATGCCGATCCAGAAGGGGATCAAAGTCATAGGGGAATGCCGAAAGATCGGCCTTCGCCGCTTCCAGTTCCTCTCTGACGGTATTATGTAGAAAAACGGTCTGTACATCCTGAGTCAGCATGGACAGGGTTCCCTTGTACAGGCTCTGTCCTGTATACTCCTTCAGCCGTTTCCCGAATATGCGCACCGATCCGCCGTAAGGGCGAATCAGCCCGGCAAGCGCCGACAGAAGGGTGGATTTGCCCGATCCGTTTCCGCCGAGCAGACAGAACCGTTCGCCCTCGTACACCGTCAGATCCACCCCACGCAGAACATCGGGCAGGTCCCGTCTGTACCGAAAGCGCAGATCCTTCACCTCAAGGGCGGCTCTTCTGCGGGCAGTCCGGTCATGGGCGGCACCATCTCCGTCTGAGGTAGTTCGGGCAGTGCCCTCGCAGGCGGCATCGCTTCCGGGGGAAAAGGGCTGACCCTGCGGTGCAAAGGCATCCTCCAGCATCTGCCTGCCCTCCCGGACATTGAGCGGAACCCGAACCGGCTGAAGAAGGTCCCGCAAACCTGCGTACAGCCGCACGGCGGCAGGCATGGACTCCAGAAATCGGTCGTTTCCCGACAGTCCTTCGATGACCTGCCTCGGCTCCCCGCAGGAGAGGATGTTCCCGTCCTCCAGCACCATCAGCCTGTTCGACAGAGGAAGGGCCTCATCGGTGCGATGCTCCGCCAGAATCACGGTCAGGGACAGTTCCCGATTCAGCTTGCCCACGGCGGAAAGAAAATCGGAGGCGGCGATGGGATCCAGCCTTGCCGTCGGCTCGTCCAACAGCAGAATTTCGGGCTGCATGACCATGACCGACGCCAGTGCCAACAGCTGCTTCTGCCCTCCCGACAGCTCGTTTACCGGTTTTTCAAACCACTCCTCCATCCCGAAAAAGCATGCCATTTCCGCCACCCGACGGCGGATGACCTCGGTGGGAAGTCCCATATTCTCGGGGCCGAAGGCCAGTTCATGCCAGACCTTGTCGGTGACCAGCTGCATTTCGGGCCGCTGGAAGACAAATCCCACCTTGCAGGCGGCAACTTTGGGGTCCAACTCTTTTTGATCGACCCCGAACAGGGTGATTTTCCCCGACTGCTCGCCCAGAGGGGAAATCTCCCGCTTGAGCAGACGGAGCAGTGTGGATTTTCCGCTGCCGGTGCCGCCGCAGAGGGTCACAAAATCCCCCTTGTTGACCGAAAAGCCCACATGATTCAGGGCGAGCTTTTGCCCATCGGGATAGCTAAAGGTCAGATTTTCTGCCGCAAGGATTTCCATTTGATTTCCTCCGTAATTTCCAGAAAGGTGGGGATCAGCGCCAAAATGCCGTAGCATACGGCGGCAATCAGCAAAAGAAGGTCTGCCTTCGGCAGAACGAAATCGGGATAGAAGGTGCATTCGGTTCTTCCGAGAAGGATGGCCGCCGCCACCGGGACAAGGGCGATCAGCGTCAGGATGCAGAGCAGTGCGTCCGCCCATCGGAAGCGGTACCTTGCAAAAAAGGTACGCCTGCCGACGCCGTAGCCCCTTGCCGCCATGCTGTCTGCGGTCACAATGCCGTTCTCCAGCCCCCATGTCAGGAGGATGGAGAAGACCTGACTCTTTCCCCGAATGTTTTCAAGGGCATTGTCCTCCCGATAAAGCCCTCTTGCATGGGCGGATTTGTCGATTTCCCTGCTCTTTTCGGCAAACAGCGGGATAAAGCGGAGAATCATGGACAAAAGAAGGGCGAGCTTGGGGGACAGTCCGCCCAGAAGATAGAAAAGCCTGTCCTCGGTCAGCAGTACCGACAGGCAATCGAACCAATAGAGTGCGGACAGGATCATGATGCCGAAGGACATTCCGTAGAGGAGCGCTTCCCATGTAATGGGAGCGTCCCATAGAACAAAGAGAACGGTTCTGCCGTTGTGATAGGTCAGAGGGGTCAGGATCGCCGACCCGAAAAAGAAGATCAGATACCACAGCCGTACCCTGCCCCGACGGAGCATCAGGTGAAAGGAGAAGCCTCCCGCAAGGGAAATCAGCGATAAAACGGGGTTCCCGCCGAACATGGGAGGGAGAAGGGCAGCCAGAAGGCAGATCAGGACGGTTATCGGATTTCTTTCAGACAGGGATTCCATTTTGAGAGGCTCCTTTCGTTGATTTTTTCACCGTTTTCAAACGGTAAGCGGCGGTTACTCCTTCAAATCCTCACCCATATTGGTGGTGTACCGCCACTCGATGACATCGCCGTCCGACAGGACATAGCCCGAGCATCCCACCGAGGGACTCTCCCCGTTGACAAAGTACATCCAGCCCGACAGATCTCCGTAGTCGAACTCGTACAGATAGCCGATTCCGGCAATATAGGCAAGATCGGCGGTTCCGTTGTTTTCCATCTGAATGCCGTTGCTTTTCACCGCCCGCAGAAGCACATCGTAGACCGTCTCCCCTTCGGACAGCGAAAAACGGGTTTCGGGCAAGATCACGCCATCCTGCGGGATGGAATCCCGGTCTGCGATTCCGATCAGGCTGTCGCATCGGATGGAAAGATAGACGCAGGGGCCCGTTTCGGGAGCGGGTGCCTCTTCCTTGTAGTAATCCTCCGGACTTTGAATCTTCAGCGTCCACAAGATCAGAGCAAGCGCCAGAGTGACAGCCGCCAGCAGAATAATGTTGCCCGGATGCCGTCTGCCCCGAAGCCAAAGAATCAGGGCGATTCCCGCCGCCAGCAGAATCAGAATCGCCGTCCCCACCGCCTTATAGGCTGGGATCGGTCCTGCGGGGTCCTCCTCCTCCGACGGCAGACCGGAGCCGACGGTCCCGGTCTGCGGCGCAACGGTGCAGGTTGTATCCGGATTTTGACTGCCGGCAGGACGATTCTCCCCCGTTTGGGGGGAATCGGTGGAAGGAAGGGTCAGATTTGTGCCGTCCGTCACGGGATTTTCATCCGTCTGAGGCGGCACGGTGGAGGGAATTCCCGGATTATCGCCGCCCGTCACCGGGATTTCCCCGGTTTGAGGGGGATCCGGCAATGTAATCGGAGGATTTTCCCCTTCCTGTGGAGGATTATCCCGATCGGGCTGATAAATCCCGCTGTCCCCGTTCCACAGGCGGTTCAGGGAGATCAGAGCCAGCCAGCACTGAACGGTTGCGGTGGCATTGGAGATTCCCCCGACCGTATGGCAGAAACTGCCGTCCGACAGTCGGAAGGATTCCAGCACATCCAGAAGATCGGTGTCTCCCTTTCGAAAGCGGACATCGGTCAGAGGATCCAGCCCCAGCGAGGTCAGTGCCAGAATCACCTGAGCGGCACTTTCGGCGTTCTTCACCCCGTAGCTTTGGAAATTGCCGTCCGACTGCTGTTTTCCCGACAGAAAAGCCAGACCCGTTTCTATTGCTTTTGATACGCCGGGACGCTCTTCATAGGGAGCCAGCGCCTGAAGGGTCATGGCGGTGACATCCGCATCTCCGTACCCTCCCGACACGGCCCATCCGCCGTCGGACAGCTGCAGCTCCAGCAGCTTCCCGATAACCCCGTCCGCCGTCCACAAAGAGGAGGGACAGTCCCATGTCAGCAGATGGAGTCCGAAAACATAGCTCATGATTCCGCCCTTGCCGATGCTCTCATCCGCAACGCCGTCAAGGTAGGGATGATCGCACTGTCCGATGCAGAACAGAACCAGCGCGATTTTCTGTTTCGATGCGGCGGAAAGCGTCGGCGAAGACGAAAGATAGGCGGTCAGCGCCTTTGCATAGGCGGAATAATCCAAATCCGCCATGCTTCTGCTCAGTGCCAGAACAGCCCATTCCGAGCTGACCCCGGCATGATCCGAAAGACCGCCGTCCAGCCAATTCTGAACGCTGTCGGCGCCTGCGTCCCGAAGCTGAACCGACAAAATCCCGTCCGTCAGTTTCCCGACCCGACGGGATTCCTCCTCATCGGCAAAGGCTCCCCCCGATACTCCCAAAAGGAGTATCAGGGAGAGCAGGACGCAGAGTACCGATAAAATTTTAGTCTTCATTGCCCGATCTGCGGCGCAGGACAGCGACGGATGCGGCAAGCAGAGCCAGAACGCCCAGTACCGCCGTCATAAGGGTCAGATCACCGGTTTCGGGTGCGTCCGACACTTCCACCGTCGCGGTGCATACAGGGGGAACCAGCGTCTCGCTGTCCGACTTGGCGCTGAGGATATGCTCGCCCGCCTGATCCAGCGTCAGCGTAACCTTGCCCTCGGCGTCGGTGGTATAGGCAGTCTCGGCGCCGTCCACCGTAATCACCGCACCCGACACGGGCAGAGTGACGGGACTCCAGTTCTCGTCATATCCTGCCTTCATCAGAGTCAGGGTGATTGTCTCTCCCTGCACTGCCGTCACAGAGGCGTCGCCGAAAAAGCTGTAAGCGTCCGAAAAGGCGGTGGTATCGGCATAGACGAAGGCGGTCAGTCTGTCACCGGACTTCACGGGATCGGTAAGACCCATGGACATGGCGTCGTTCAGATAGTAGCCGTAGCTGCCGCCGTTTTCCACGCCCCACAGTTTGGTGATGGACAGTCCCCATTCGGTGGTCGCCGAGGCATAGCCGGCTTCCGAACCGCCCTCATAGTAGCTGTCATGGGCAAGAATGAGAGTATCGTTGATGGTCAGGGCTCCGTCGCCGTCCGCATCGGTGACATGAACGCTCTTTGCCGTCACCGTAAGGGTTCCGGCATTTGCAACGGTGACCGTCACATCGGCAGAGGAAGCGTCCTCGGCGGCAAAGGCGCCGAGAGCGGACACGCCCGACAGCATCAGGGCGGCAACAAGGATAGGTAATACTTTTTTCATTTTTCATTCTCCTTTATAATTGAGGAATTTATATACAGACCGAAACGATCCTGTATTTTTGGTAAAAAACGGGACTTTCCCGCAATCTCCGGCAAACCGTGATCCGGACGGCATCAAAGCGGCTTCGGGGGCTTGTCCGCACCCTCCTTCTCGGCCCCTGCGGACGGTGCCCGCCCGGGCTCCCGTCTGGCGGCATTTCTCGCCCTCGCCGAGCGGATGCGCTTCTCACGGGTGCGCCCGATGCGCTCATCCGATCGGGGCGGCTTCAATCCCGCCGCCTCCAATGCCCGGGGAAAGGGTCCCAGATAGGCTTTGATCGCCACCACCTGCTCCTCGGAAAAGTCCGAGCGTCTGGGATAGCGCTCCTCTCCCTGCTTTTCAAGCCGATCCTGCATATCCCGAAGCAGTCGGATGCAGGTCTCCCGATCATATGCCGCCATGGCGATTCACCCCATAAAAAATACGCTTTTCCCTGGAATTCCAAGAAAAAAGCGCAACAGTCCGAGTCCCCGATTCCGGAGACTTCAAACGGCTGCACTTTTCATACCCAAAAATGAGAAACCGAACACACGATGCGGCAAGTATTCCGACTTATGCCCCCAAATCGGGCGCAATTACGGTAATGGCGGTTGCGACGGATTTGCACCGAACTTCCCTCTGATCCGAAAACAGCTTCGGAACCGCACCGTGTCTGAATTTTGACCCATTATAGCACAAAGAAATGCCTTTGTCAAGACCGAACGGTCAAAATTTCCGCCTTTTTGACATCCGATTCGTTTTGGAACACATTCGACGGGAAATATCCGAAAAAAAGGGACGGATTTTGCCCTCCTTTTGTTTTTGAAATCTGATTTTTAGGCACAATGTACAAAGCCAAACCAAAAAGTTTGTTAATATAGTTCATTGCATAATCTGTAAAAATATGCTATAATGAATACAATTTAATATGCCGTCCATCTTTCCATAAAATCCGGCGGCAAAGAAAGGAAAACGATATGAAGCAAACCAGCAAATTCACCAAAACCATTGCAATCGCTCTGCTTTGCAGTCTCTGTATCTGTTCGGTGTCCATGACTGCGGTATCGGCAACAGAAAACGGCGGAGTCGGTTCCACAGAACTGACCACCTTTGATGCTCCCGCAGAAGGAGCCACTGCCATCTCCTCCGCAGAGGATTTTGCAAACATCATCAACGGTCTCGACGGTTCCTACTATCTGACCACCGACCTGACGCTGACTCAAGGACTGTCTCAGCAGAATGAGAGCGCGGTCTTCACCGGCGTCTTCGACGGACAGGGCCACACCATTACCCTCAACTGCACCGATACCGACTGGCGTAACGGCATCTTCTGCACCGCCGGCGGAGAGGGATGCACCATCAAAAATCTGACCGTGGACGGTACCGTCACCAGTAAGAACAACTCCTGCGGCGGCGTTGTCGGAACCGCAAAGGGTCCGATCCTCTTCGAGAACATCACCTCCAATATCACCATCACCGCAACCGGCGACTCCGACGGTTCCTGCGGAAACGGCGGTATTCTGGGTGTCAACGAGGGCTGTGCTGTCACCTTCAGGAACTGCACCTCCAACGCATCCGTCACCGGTGTGCTCAGCGCAGGCGGATTCATCGGTATGGTCCGCAACGGCGGAGCCAGCCAGACCTTTGAAAACTGCGTCTTCAACGGCACCGTCCGTTGCACCACTCCCTGGTCCGACAAGCGTGCCGCAGGCGGATTCATCGGCATCATGCACAAGAGCACCAATGACGAGGTTGCCGTTTCCTTCAAGGACTGTGCGTCCGACGGAACCGTCATTTCCGATTATGTTCTGGCATCCGCATGGGTCGGCTCCTACGCAAGATACGGCCATCCCGATCAGGTCCCCACTTACGAAAACTGCACACAGACTGCAAAGGTCTTCCACAACGGACTGGAGATCTCCAAGGTTTCCGACACCCGTCTGATGGAGGGCATGGACAGCCAGACCAGCGGCAGAGTTACCTTTGACGCCGAGGCAGGCACCGTTACCGTGGACAGCAACATGGCGATGAAAGCCGAAACGCTGGCAGCCAAGGTTGCCGCAGGCGTGAAGGTTTATGTGGGCGGCGTTCTGGACGAGAGTGCAGAGGTCACCTCCAGCGAGCGTGTACTGAAGGTCGTTTCCCACGATCCCACCGTTAAGGAAGGCGAGATCATCACGGTTGTCGTCGTCTTCAGCGACGGAGCAGTCACCACCATGAGCCAGAGTGCAGACGACACCGGCATTACCAGAGTCACCTTCACTCATGACGGTGCCAACGCCACCAGCACCGATCCCACCGTCAACATGAATGCTGAAGTTACCACTCCCGATCCCGATCCCACTACTCCCGATCCCGATCCTTCCACTCCCGATCCTGATCCCACTACTCCCGATCCCGCTCCTTCCACCGGAAGCGCAGCAGTTGCACTGGGACTTATGGCAGTAGTTTCTCTGGCAGGAGCGGTTGCAATCTCCAAGAAGAGAAAGTAATCCGTCATTTCTGTTTCAGACAATAATCGGCAGTCAAACAGGGCTGCCGCAAAAGCAAGAGATTTGCTTTTGCGGCAGCCCTTCATTGATATCTACATTTTTCTGCCAGATCGGGGATTGACAACCCTGCCGGATCAATCGGATCTTACCGCCCATCCCCTTATCCGAATTTGGATGCGGGTGGGTCCGGTAGCTGCTTTTGGCACAGGTGAGAGGGAGATACCTTTTTGATCTTCTTGAAAATTTTCGCAAAATAGGATGTGCTGTTGAAGCCGGAGGCAAAGGCGGCCTCTGTAACCGAAATTCCCTTTTTCATCAGCGTTGCGGCATTTTGTACCCGGACTTCATTGATATAATTGGACACCGTTATGCCCGTATTCAGCGAGAAGATATGACTCAGATAGGAGGGCGAAATGTCCATCTGACCTGCAATATCGGAAAGGGAAAGCGGCTCCGTAAAATGGCTGTTGATGTACAGGATGGCATCCTTCACATATCGGGAATCGGAACGGGTGACTGCGGAATCGCTCCCTATTTCGTGGCAATGAAAATCAATCATATGGGCATACAGCAGGCAGGACTTTGCAATCAGACGGATGCCGAGCGAGTCAGACGCCGTCCGCTCCTCCCATGCCTTCAGCACTTCGAGAACCAATTCCTCCATTTTAGGATCCCGGATCAGAATATCAAAGCATTTTTTCAGATTGCAGATATCCTCCATTGCCGACGGCGGCGCATTTTCAGTCGGACAAACAAAATAATCGGGATTCATCTGAATGACGGAAAAGGTACAGTCACCGTAAAACCACAGCCGATGATGCATCATATTGCTGCTGGCGACGGCAATGTCCCCCGGTTCCAGAGTGTAGAGGGTTCCGTCAATGAAGGTTTGGCAACTTCCGGTTTTCAGATAGATCATTTCGATTTCTTTGTGCCAATTCAGATAGCCTCCGAAGGCGTCGATCTTATGACGGTTAAACACTTTGACGGGAAGTCCCTCAAAATCCACCTCGGATCTGAAATTGATGGTTTCACTCATGAAAAATCCCGTCCTTTTTGCCGTTTCCCGTTTTCCTTTATTCTATCATATATTGGGAAAATTTCAATATGTATTCAAAAAAAAATACAAGTTTCTCTAAAAAAAATATATGCAATCGGCGGCCGTCTGTGTTAGAATATCCGTATGGGAAACCCATACTTTTTCAAGAAAAACGGAGGTCTATCATGATGAAAAAGAAAATCTTTACTGTCCTGCTTGCGGCTACTATGATCGGAGCCGGTGCATTGGGAGCGTCTGCTGCCGAACTTCAGCAGAGTTTCTCGGGATCGCAGTTAGGCGCCGGCGGAACCGGCGGATCGGCATTTGTGGACGAAGAAGGCGGCTATCGGACGCTGATTCATGAGGTCAATACGGGGGCAAGACCCATTATGCACTTCAATGTGAATCAGCTTACCCCGAACGGTGAAAACCTTGTTGTTTCCTGCAAGATCAAGGTCCTTTCGGACGACGGAACCACCGCAAACGATACGGTTGTCTTTGGTATATCCCCCATGCTGTACGGAGACGGCACCCTCATCAACAACCATGACGAAGATCAGCTGCTCTTCAACGCCGGCGAAGTCAGAGGTCTTTCCTATGACGACAGCGGTTGGGCTGACGTCTACTTTACCCTGGAAGAAAGTGTATATGCTTTTACCGATTACGAAGTCATCAAGGTCGACAACCAGATTTACTACAACGGTAAAGTAGGATCCGGATGCACCATCGACCTCGCCATCGGCGAAATTGCGGTCTACATCGGTGATTTTGAGACCGACACTCCCGATGAACCCGACACACCCGACACACCCGATACTGACACACCCGACACGCCCGACACTCCTGACACGCCCGACACTCCTGACACCCCTGACACGCCCGACACTCCTGACACCCCTGACACGCCCGATACGCCCGACAGCCCGAAGACCGGCAGCCGCGCCGTATGGCTCGGAGGAATCGCTTTGATCGGTGCAGTCGGCGCCGCCGCCCTTATGAAGGCACGCAAAAAGGAATCCAGGTGATCGGTCCCATGAGAAAAAAAGCATCCGCCGTCATATGTGCGGCGATCCTGACCGCCGCGTTTACGGCACTCGGCATACCCTCATCGGCTGCGACACTGTGCAATTCCTGGTCCGGGGAGGCTCTGAACTGCGGGGAGGCAGTCGGAGGGAACACGGGCGGATCTGCTTATGTGGACAAAGACGGCGGATATCGGACGCTGATCCATGAGGTCAACACCGGTGTCCGACCCATCAAGAATTTCGTAACCGATGACATTGCGCCCGACGGAAGAGATCTTTATATCCGATATAAAGTCAAAGTCCTTTCGGACGACAACTCGACCGCCGACAACACCAAGGTGTTCGGCTTTTATCAGCACATCTACGGAGACGGCGTGCCGATCAACGACGAAAGCGGCGACAGCCTGATTTTTACGGCGAAGGATGTCCGGTCGTTTTCCTATGACAGCGACGGATGGGCCTATGTATATTACATCGTTTCCGAAGAGAGATTTTCCATAAGCAGTTATTCTGCCATCAGCATCAACAATCAGGTATACTATAACGGAGCAAAAAATTCAGGCTGTACAATTGATCTGGCGATTGCGGAAATCGCCGTCTTCGCCGGAAATCCCGAAGAAGGAATTGATCCGCCGGCTCCGGAAACGGGAGAGGGAGATCCCATCGTGGAAGATTGGACATCTGTGGAAATATCCGAATTCCCGGTTGCGGGAACGGCGAATCTGTCGGGATATTCCTTTGCAACCTCCGATTCCTACAAGGATCAGGGAACCATTGCGGTAACTGCCGTAGACGGCGATATTCTCAGCGGATCCCGCTGGGTATCGACGGTATCGGTCAAGAAGGACGAGGCGTCCGGTCTGTATGTCAATTCCCTGAAGAAAACCGCATGGCTTCGGTTGGAATTTGAAATTCCCACCAAAATCGACTGCGCCCGCATCTACTGGGCGACTGAGTGCGCCGCTGTCGGCGGATACAAGCTGTATTATTCGGACGACGGGGAGCAGTGGACGCCGATTACCTTCACGGCATTCAACCGTTCGGAGGGAAACGGCAGTGAAAGCAAGCCCTATGTTGACACGATTCTGTTTGACAGCATCTGCGCCCGGTATGTGAAGCTGGAAATCTCGGTCGGAATGACATCGGCAGGTCTGGGTTCGGTTTACGAGTTCGAGCTGTACGGCGATCCCGCTCAGTACGCCTATCTGAGCCGTCTGAATTCCGACACGGCGACGCAGAGCGACGGTGCTGATTTGTCGGCAGTCGCTGCCGGATCCATCGGCGGCACAAACGGTTCAGATACGGATTCCGGTCTTTCTTCCGATGCCGTTCGGATGATTGCTTCCGCTGCCCTCCTGATCGCAGCAGTGGCAGGAATTGCGTTTGCATTCCGGAAGCTCCCGAACGGTCGGAAGAAAACCGCCGCATGGACGGGTGCGCTTTCGGTCGCACTGTGCGGCTCTATCCTTCTGACATCGGTCTCCTGCACCACGAAATCCAATGGCGGAGAGTCCACCGACTCCTCCTCAAGCGGGGATACAACCGCATCCGCACCGTCGGACACCGTCACCTCTGCAACTCCCGAAGATACGGACGCTCCCGACACGGATCAGATTCCGGTCAGCAGTGAAGAAACGGTCCGGGACGGTTGGCTTTTGACCAATGTGCCGTCTTATGAGGGCGGTCAGCTTGCCTCCGCTCTCTACAATGCAGGACCCGGCCTTGCCAGCGATTCGGTATCAACCACCGATGAAGATTCCCATATGCAGATCGTCTACCGTACCACTGCCGACGAGTTCGAATCCTACCTTACCAAATTGGAATCGCTTGGTTATCAGCAGGTGATGAAAAACACGCTGGACTCCAACATTCACGCCGAATACATGGGCGGCGGAAAGCTGATCTACGCCTACTTCACCGCCACCACCAAGGTTGCCCGGATTATCGACGATTGCTCAAGCGTTTCGGTAGAGCAGTTCGGCTATACCTGCCAGTCCAACGGGACCTCAACCGTCTATCAGTACGGTCTGTATCAGGCAGGCAACACCAACACCACCATGGACTGCGGAATGCTGTATGTGATCCGTCTGGCCGACAACAGTCTGTTCATCGTTGACGGCGGACACCAGTTCCAGGCAACCGATGAGGCGGCGCAGGGCTTCATGGATTTCCTTCATGAAATCACCGGAACCACCTCCGATCAGCGAGTCAACATCTCCTGTTGGTTCATTACCCACGCACACGCCGATCATATCATGATGGCGGCAAAGGTTCTGCACCGCTATCACAATGAGATCAATCTGGATCGGGTCTTTTTCAACTTCCCGTCCTTCCGGGTTGCCACCAGCGGATACCGTGCCTTCGTCACCACCTGGTTCAAGCATATTGTGACCACCTACTATGACAACGCCGTCTTTATGAAGCCTCACACGGGTATGAACTTCAACCTGGCAGATGTGAACATTCAGGTACTCTTCACTCATGAGGACGCAATAGCCTACAACAATGCGTCTGTCTGGCCGATCTCCGACTTCAACAGCTCTTCCACCGTTCTGAAGTTTACCATCGACGGTCAAACCTTCCTGATGCTGGGTGACACCACCTCGGAGGCGGAAACCTATATGTTGAGAATGTACAAGGATACCACGGTCTTCAAAAGCGATCTTCTTCAGGTAGCCCATCATTCCTTCAACTATCTGTCCAAGCTTTATCCCCTGGTTGAACCGACCATTACGCTGATTCCCAACTCCTACGCCAATGCTCATTCCTCTGAAAATCTGCCCAAAATTCAGGTTCTGATTGATACCTGCGGTGCAGACAATCTCTACTACGAAGGAAACGGCACCAACGGCTTCAGCGTAGTAGACGGAAAATGGACCATGACCTATGAGAAGGAACTGATCGGCGGTCCCTACGACGGATCGGGCTTCTGATCTGTCATCCTGCCGAAAGCATCCTGCAAAATCGCCGCAAGAACAGGTTTTCCTGTCCTTGCGGCGGTATCTTTGTATTGAATCCGGTTTATCCGAGAATCCCGTCCAGTGCTCCGGACAGGTATCCCTGCTGTTTCTCGCTGAGCGACTCCAGATCGCCCTTGTCGCACAGGGCGGCAAGCTCGGGATCAATGGGCAGTCGTGCCAGAATGGGCAGTCCGTATTCGGCGGCGATCTGATCCAGCTTACTTTCACCGTAAATCAGGTGACGCTTGCCGCAGTCGGGACACTCGAAATAGCTGTAATTCTCGATGATGCCCAGAATCGGGATGTTCATCATCTTCGCCATTTTCACTGCCTTTTCCACGATCATGGACACCAGATCCTGAGGCGAGGTGACGATGATGATGCCGTCCACGGGCAGGGACTGGAAGACCGTCAGCGGCACATCCCCCGTTCCGGGAGGCATATCCACATACAGGCAGTCCACATCGCCCCAGCAGACATCGGTCCAGAACTGCTTGACGGCGGAGGCAATGACGGGACCCCGCCAGACCACCGGCGTCGTGTCGCTGTCCAGCAGGAAGTTCACCGACATGAGACGGGTACCGCCCTTGCTGACCGGCGGGAACATGCCCATTTCACTGCCCGTGACCTCGGATTTCACGCCGAAAATTTTCGGGATCGACGGTCCCGTGATGTCGGCGTCCAGCACTGCCGACTGTCTGCCGCTTTTTTGAGTCAGAATTGCCAGCATGGAAGTGACCAGCGATTTTCCGACCCCGCCCTTGCCGCTGACAACGGCGATCATTTTTTTGACATCGGAACCCTGATTGGGCTTCTCAAGCAGACTTCCCTTGTCTCTCGACGAGCAGTTTGCCTGACAGTCCGAGCAGTTATGAGAACAGCTCTCAGGGGTTTGTTCTTTCTTTGCCATGGATGATTCGTTCCTTTCGCAAACGGTTATGCCTCCGGCACGAGCGCCGTCACGGATGAAGTGATGGATTTTTGATATTCCGACTGTTTATGCCGGCTTCGGCGGTCCCGATTTTCTTTATTTTGCCCCGATTTTCCGTATTTCTTCATCAATGGGGCGGTCTTGTTCTTTTTATAAAGCTGTTGGGGGATTAAGGGGGCTTTTCTCGAAAAGCCCCCTTATTGATTTTTATTCAAATTTATTTTACGATCTCACCGTAGATGGTGCCGAAAGCGGCAGCGGCATTTGCCTCGTCGGTGTCGATGTGCATTGCCAGCGCATAGGAAGAGGAAACACGGACGACTACATCGCCGTAGACGGTAGCTCTGCCGTCGCTGTCAATCTTCACGCTGACCACATCCTTGTCCTTTACGCCGAAGGCTTCCGCATCGGCAGGAGTCATATGAATGTGACGCTTTGCGATGATGACACCCTTGTCAAGGTCGATCTCACCGGCAGGTCCCACCAGCTTGATGCCGGGTGTGCCTGCAATGTCGCCACTCTCACGGACGGGAACCGACTTCAGTCCCAGAGTGCGGGCATCGGTAAAGGAAAGCTCCACCTGAGTGTCCTTTCTGGCAGGTCCCAGAACACTAACCTTCAGACTGCCCTTGGGTCCAACCAGCTCCACCTTCTCCTCGCAGGCGAACTGACCGGGCTGGGAAAGGTCCTTCTTATTGTGCAGGACTGCGCCTGCGCCGAACAGCGTTTCGATATCCGCCTGTGTCAGATGAATGTGGCGGGCAGATGTTTCAACAATAAAATTCATAAATGTATACCTCCGATATTTTATGGATAACCTAAAAAGGGTTCTTGTAAAGGCTGTGAGAGACCGCAGCCGATCCGACCTCACAGCTATCGTTCCTATTATAACATAAAAAATCCGAAAAGTAAACAGGGAGAACGCATATTTATGGAAATTTTTTCTGAAAATCAGACCGACGAACAGGAAGAGAAACAAGACACAGAGGCGTATAACGACGGCGACAACGGCGGCTCCCCCGACGACTGCGGGTCCATTCTGACCGACAAAAGCGGGATTGCCATCCGAACCATTACCGTGATCGGGCAGATCGAAGGGCATTATCTCTGCCCGTCCACCCAAAAGACCACCAAATACGAGCATCTGCTTCCTCTGCTGGTATCGGTGGAGGAAAGCGAGGATGTGGACGGACTTCTCCTGATGCTGAACACCGTAGGCGGCGATGTGGAGGCGGGACTTGCCATTGCCGAACTGGTGGCATCCATGCGAAAGCCCACCGTTTCGCTGGTTTTGGGAGGCGGACATTCCATCGGTGTCCCCCTGGCGGTGGCGGCGAAAAAATCCTTCATCGTCCCCTCCGCCACCATGACGGTGCATCCGGTCCGGATTTCGGGGACCGTAGTGGGTGCGCCTCAAACCTTCCGGTATTTCGAAAAAATGCAGAACCGCATCACCGATTTCGTGGTACGCCACTCGAAAATCAGCCGGGAACGCTTCGCTTCCCTGCTGATGCAGACCGACGAGATCGCCACCGATGTGGGGACCATTCTGGAAGGCGAAGACGCCGTCCGGGAGGGACTGATCGACCGGGTCGGAGGCCTCGGGGAGGCTCTGTGCGAGCTTAGGCAGATGATCGGGGAGTCCGAACCGTCGGGCCGTTCATAAATTTGAGCCGGAGTATTTACAAAATAAGGACTTGACAGTTCATCGGATTTATGGTAGAATAAGGGAAATAAGGAACTGCCGCATGAAAAAACAGACGAAAGACGCTCTTTCTGCGGAAAATACGCCGATTTTCTCTCATCCCCTTCCAAAAACCTTGATCGGCGGTTCCTCCCCTATCGGAAAGGGGAAGTATTCCCCCGGAAACGGCTTTCACAAAGAAAGCGTCTCCAAGGGCAACGGAAAAATCCACCATGAGAAAGGAAACCGAATCAATGAGATCCTTTGTGCAAAATTTAAGCAGAATCGGGGCATTTCTGCTTTGCATAACCGTTCTTCTCTGCACTGTGTCCTGCTCCGCCCTTCAAAAGGTCGGCTCTCAAACCACGGATCCCGTGGATCCCGGAAAGCTGGATCCCGATCAGGGTCTTGAAGCTCTGAATCTGAACCGCCGTCCCAATCAGATCACCCTGCTTCTGGCAGTGGAGGGGAGCAGTGCGGGAACCCTGTCCGCCATCGACCTGATTTCCCTTGATGACAGCGGCGAAAGCCCTGCCATCCATGTTCTCCAGATTCCGGCAGATACATTTGTCCGATCCGGCGGTACTCTGTCCGGGTATTTTTCAAATGCCTACCTGACTTCGGTGGCAGACGGTCACAACGAAGAAGCCGCCGCAGAAAGCGCCATGGCCTCCCTTCGGAGCCTGATTCAGAACAGTCTGATGGTTTCCGTCGACTACTCCGTTCACCTGACAAGAGAAGGACTCGGCAAAATCATTGACACCGTAGGCGGCGTGACGCTGGAATTTGCCTACCCCATCAGCGTAAACGGTCACGGGTTGAACGCCGGTAAGCAGACCGTCAGCGGAGCCGATGCGGCGGCGCTGTACGATTATACCGGCTTTTCCGAGAATTTCAATGAAAAACTGAACATAAGCAAACATCTGCTGACCGCCGCGACGGCCTCTCTGAAATCCAACATCGACAAGAGCATCCTTGCACTCTGCGTACTGGAAATGAAGGAACAGATGACCACCGACATTCCCTCGACGGGCGGTTCGGATGTATTCCTGATCCGTCGGCTGATGGAAACCTCCTTTGAGAATCTGAGTTTTACCTGCCTGTCCTCCAAATCGGTCACGCTGGCGTCCGGCGAGTGCCGGGTTCTCTGCAAAGTGGGTGCGCTGGAGCAGATCAACAGCTTCATCAATCTGTACAAAGAGCCTCTGACCGAAGAGGAATTCGATCCCAACAGTTTCTTCAACGGCAATGACAACATTGTCAAGACCATCTATTCCGGGTCTGCCGTCGACGAAGAAATTGTGACTGCCGCCGTTTTGCGGGACGGCAATCACCGGATCAGCTAAGTCAACAGAACGGGAGGATTGACCAATGCAGACATCCGATTCCGGCGAGGCTCTGCTTGCCCAAGCAAAGCAAATCGCCCCCGAAATCACCGAAATCCGCCGAAAAATTCATCAAAATCCCGAAACCGGGACCCAGCTGCCCCAAACTGCGGCCTTGGTTGCCGATCGGCTAAAAGCCTTCGGATACGAACCGAGACGGTTCGGAGACAGCGGCATTGTCGCCGATCTTGAGGGCTGCCGCCCGGGGAAAACCGTTCTCCTTCGTGCCGACATGGACGCCCTGCCGGGTACGGAGCAGTCGGACTGCGACTTCCGATCGGAAAACGGCAGGATGCACGCCTGCGGACACGATCTTCACACCGCCATGCTGCTGGGAGCGGCGAGGCTGCTCATGGACAATCGGGATCGCCTCTGCGGAAGAGTGCGACTGGTTTTCCAGCCCGATGAAGAGGGCTTCACGGGTGCCAAATCCATGCTGGCGGCAGGGGTACTGAAGAATCCTGACGCCGATGCGGGACTGGCCCTGCATGTCCACTCGGGCACCCCTACCGGTATGATTCTCTGCGGTAAGGGCGTCTGCATGGCAGGCTGTACCCTGTTCCGGATCGAAATCCGGGGGAAGGGCTGTCACGGTGCCATGCCCGAAACCGGGGTTGATCCCCTGAACATTGCCGCCCACATTCACCTGTCCCTTCAGGAAATCGTGGCAAGAGAGATCTCGGGACTGACTCCTGCGGTGGTCACCGTCGGAAAGCTGATCGGTGGCGAGGCTCCCAACATGATCCCCCAGCAGGTATTGATGGAGGGGTCCATCCGAACGGCAGACCGAGCGGTTGCCGTGCAGATTTTCGAGCGCATCCGCACCATTTCCGAGGGAACGGCGTCCCTGTTCGGCGGTTCTGCCACCGTCACCGAGTTGGCGTCGGCGCCTCCCCTGATCAACGATCCGACGCTGTCCGACCGGATGGCAGGCTACGCAAAAGAGCTGGGCCGACCGGTTTATGTCCACGAAAACATCGGCATGGGATCGGAAGATTTCGCATCCTATACCTACGAAATCCCCTGCACCTATCTGCTGATCGGCGCCGGAAGCCCCGAAGAGGACAGCCGATACGGAAAGCCCATGCACAATCCGGCGGTCTTCTTCAACGAAGACATCCTTCCTCTCGGAGCGGCGCTGTACAGTCACTGCGCCCTTCGCTGGCTGGAAGAGAACGCCTGACCGTCCCCCCGACTTCGCCGAGCAGAACAACACAGAGCCGATTTCACACTTTCCCGTGAAATCGGCTCTGCTTTTTTCATTAAATTCACCGACAAAACCGTTATCCGGCGAGAATCTGTCTCAGAAGTGCCAGATCGTTTTCGTCCACCGTTCCGTCAAGATTGACATCCGCCATGCTTTCGTCGATCAGTCCTTCCCATCCGTCAAGATACCGCTCCAGATAGGCGTAATCCTTCAGGTTCACTGCGCCGTCGCCGTTGACATCGCCCGACTGCTTATCGTTGCCGACCCTCTGCCAGACGGCATACAGGGTCAGATCCTTGTCGGAGGTATACAGATCGCCGGGGCGGTAATCTGCCGAAGTTGCCACCGATGCGGTAGACCAGCCCAAAAAGACATATCCGGTACGGGTAGGAACCGTTTCGGAGAGAACCAGATCAACTCCTGCGACCTTGGTCTGCTCATCGGGTACGCCCGAAGCGCCATCCGCCACATAGGTGACGGTACTGACGCCGTCAGAAACATATTCGGCATATTCCATGAAGATCCAGCCCACATAACTGCCGTATTCCGCCTTTCCCCAGCCGTCCTCGGTGAATTCGGTAACATTCACCTCGGTATCGGTGGACAGGACGATGAGTACGGTGGATCCCAGCACCGGTTCTTCGCGCATATTC
>JBJDZJ010000045.1:0-3711 GCA_051867915.1 Eubacteriales bacterium | reverse complement strand
ATTGTCTGCCTTCTGGTTTTTGCGGAAAACCATGTGTCGGGAACCATAATCATCGCTTTGATCGGACTTTCCACCATTTGGGCAGGAGGCGGGAAAAAGGTCTGGTATGTGATCTTTATAATAGCTGTTGTGGTAGCGATTGTCTTGCTGGTACAGTTCAACGATCAGATCACTCAATTTTTGCCCGACTACGCTCAAAAGCGGATTGATATGTGGCTCAATCCCGAGAATTATGATACGCAGGATGATACCTGGCAGACCGTTCAGGGAGAAATTGCCGTCGGATCGGGCGGACTTTTCGGCAGAGGCTTCGGAAAGTCTCTGCAAAAGCACCTGTTCGTTTCCCAGCCTCAGAATGATTTTATCTTTTCCATCGTCTGCGAAGAGCTTGGATTTGTGGGCGCACTTTGTATCATCGCCCTGTATCTTGCCTTTGTATGGCGGGGACTGACCATCGCCAGACGGACGCCGGATCCCTTTGCATCGGTAACAGCCGTGGGAATTGTCTCCCATGTGGGTATCCAGGCCTTCTTGAATATGATGGTTGTGACGGCACTGATCCCGAATACCGGAATCACACTGCCTTTCTTCTCATACGGAGGATCTTCACTGGTGATTCTCATGGTAGAGATGGGCGTTTTGCTCAGTATTTCCAGATACTCCAGAATCAGTAAATAAGACAAGAGCCGATGTTTTCCCCTGACCGTCGAAAGGCGGTCACCCGGAGATACCGGAATTTATAAAATCTGCAGGAATGCAGGAGAGGAACGGACGCAAATTATGGCGATGAAAGTCATTCTGACCGGCGGCGGTACGGCGGGACATATCAATCCTGCTTTGAGTATTGCATCCATATTAAAGGAACGGGAACCCGATGTCCGGATTGAATATGTGGGAACCAAAGACCGTTTGGAGAGCAAGCTGGTTCCAAAGGCAGGCTATCCCATTCATTTTATCGAGGTGTACGGGCTGAAGCGTAGCCTGTCGCCGAAAAATCTGAAAACGGCATGGAAGGCCATGACTTCGGTCCGTGCCTGTAAAAAACTGCTTCGGGAAATCAAGCCCGATCTGGTGGTGGGAACCGGCGGATATGTCAGTTTTCCGGTTTGCTATGCCGCATCGAAGCTGCATATTCCCACAGCCCTTCATGAATCCAATGCAGAACCGGGTTTTGCCGTAAAAATGCTGAAGAACTGTGCGGATGTGGTATTCGTGAACTTTTCGGAGGCTGCGGAATTCCTGAAGGACGGCAAATGCAGAACCGTTTTGTCGGGTATGCCGGTGAACCATGAGTTCTATACCCTGAATAAGTGCGAAGCAAGAGAAAAATTGGGTATCAAGACCCAATACCGGATTTTGTCCTTCGGCGGCAGTCTGGGGGCATCCCATCTGAACCGTGAGATGCTGGGATTCATCAGGGATTACATGAAGGATCATCCCCGGGTCAGTCTGATTCATGCGGTCGGCAGTCGGGATTTTGCCGAGATTTCAAAGCAGTTTGCCGAGTCCGGGCTGGATTGCCTGCCAAATGTGACGCTTGCGGAGTATCTGTACGATATGCCTCTTCAGATGGCGGCTACCGATGTGGTGATCTGCCGATCGGGTGCTTCAACGCTTTCCGAACTGGCAACCATGGGCAGAGCATCTGTTTTGATTCCGTCGCCCAATGTTACCAATAATCAGCAGTATAAGAATGCGAAGGTCTTTGCCGACAAAGGGGCTGCCCTGCTGATTGAGGATCAGAATCTGACTTCCGACGCCCTGATAGCGGCGGTGGACACTGTTTTGTCGGAGGACGGCAGACTGTCCCGTATGGAGCAGGCGGCCAGGAGCCTTGCCGTGGAAAATACCGAAAAAATTCTGTATGATACGCTGAAAGATCTTGTAAATTCGAAAAAAGTATGATATAATGATCATATGAAGCGAATGATAACCGAACAATAGCGAGCGAATCTTCCGAAAATCCTGCCCGATGGCTCACATCGCCGTTTGGCACGGCAGGAAGTCCAATTAGAATAACAGAAGTCGCAAAAAGGGAAGCAGGTCGGAATTACGGCATTCCCGTTTCAAGGAAAGGCATGGTCGTGTCCATGAAGAAGAATAAAACCGCTGAATCGGTCTATGCTCACCGTGAGAGCGTTGTTTTCTCTGATTTCACGGATCGGAATAAGCGCAGACACAGCATCAAAACAATGCTGATCGTGGTGTCGGTCATTGTCATCCTGATCGTCTTTCTGCTTCTGATTATTCATAAATTTTTCCGTGTTCAGGATATTGTGGTAGATGGGATTTCCTACTACGATTATGCAACGGTTCTGGAAAAAGCGGGTGTGGAAAAGGGACAGATCATTTTCAGCGTGTCTGAAAAGACGGTTCGGCAAGAATTGATCGCCGAACTGCCGCATGTTCGGTCGGTGGAACTGGAACTGAGATTCCCCTCGGGAGTCTATATTGAGATTGAGGAGGAGGTTCCCGCCTACTATTTCGAGATGGTGGGGGAGTACCTCGTTATCAATGAAGATATGAAGGTTCTGGATCGGTTTCTGTCTTTGGACAAGCTCCGGTCTCTCTACCCTGATCTGATGGAAATCTCAATACCGGAGGTCAGCAGGGCGATCACGGCACAGAAGGTGCTTTTTGTCACCGAATTTTCATCCAAACATACCGACGATGCCCTTTATGCCCTGAGACAGTGGGATCGCTTCGATCAGATCACCGAGATTGATTTTGCCAACCGCTTCGAACTGGCTATCTGCTATCAGGATCGGATTTGGGTGGAGTTCGGCAGTTATACCGACTTCGGCGGCAAACTGAAACTGTTGGAAGAAATGATCGACTATTATGACGATGATGTCAACGGAACTTTCTCGGTTTCCGATGTGGAAAAGGGAATTGCGTGGATTGACGAGTCGTAAGACTGCGGTTTAAACTTGTAATTGTAAAGAATTCTTTAATTTTTATCGGAATCTATTGCAAAAAATAGAAAAAGAAGTTACAATAGAGAATAAAGTTTATTTATTCATATTTACTCAGAAAAATGCTGTACTTAAATCGGGAGGACGAAATTATGTCACTGGAAACAATGGATATCGAGCTTGATTGCTCCACAAAGATTAAGGTTATCGGCGTAGGCGGCGGCGGTAATAATGCTGTCAACCGCATGATCGACGGAGGCGTGTCAGATGTGGAGTTTATTGCCGTCAATACAGATCGTGCCGCTCTCGTTCGGTCAAAGGCACAGACCAAGGTTGTCATCGGTGCCAGATTGACCAAGGGTCAGGGCGCAGGTTCCAATCCCGAGGTCGGCGAGGCTGCCGCTGAGGAGAGCATCGAGGAAATTACAAATGCCATTAAGGGCGCCGATATGGTGTTCATTACGGCAGGCATGGGCGGCGGAACCGGAACCGGAGCCGCACCTGTTGTTGCAAAGATTGCCAAGGAACTCGGCGTACTTACCGTTGCGGTTGTTACGAAGCCCTTTAAGTTTGAAAGAGAGAAGAGAATGGCGCAGGCTGAGGCGGGTATTTCCGAACTGAGCAGCAATGTGGATGCGATCATCGTTATCCCCAACGAGCGTCTGAAGCAGCTCTCTTCTACCCGTATCACCGTTCTGAACGCATTCAGCGAAGCGGACAACATCCTCAAGCACGGCGTACAGTCCATTTCCAACCTTGTCACCAAGTACGGACTGATCAATTTGGACTTTGCCGA
>JBJDZJ010000044.1:0-3719 GCA_051867915.1 Eubacteriales bacterium | reverse complement strand
ACACCTACACCATGCTTGCCTACTGCGTATTTACGGACAAAGGAATCATATGACCATGAAACAGCAAAAGCCTCTACCGATTGTCATCCTCGATTATGTCAATGCCCTGTTCGGCAGGTCCCTCTGGGACAGGATCGAGGCATACCGTAGCGACCACTCCGGACAATGGGACGAGCGGTGCTATATCCCGATCACGCATATCACAGAGGTGCTGTGCGATAATTATCCCGCCGATTTTATGCGCATGGCAGTCCAGAGGACCAACGCCGGCACCCTCGCCGCTCTGGCAGGCTGGCGCAGGTGCAAGGAAATCTATCACTTTGATCCCGATTTTGCCAGGCTGATCATGGAGGATGCCGATGAGAACGCCCTGATTCCATACGACGCCCTTGCATCATTGCCCTATAACTGCCTGTACATAGATGCGCCTGTGCCGGATTTTGACGGCTTTTTTGTCTACTATGAGCAGGACGCCAAAACCGGCGGAATGGAGCTACGCATGGACGCCGTGAAAAGCAGTGAGCCAACCTATGCCACCGGAATCAGCCTACATCTGGTTGGCAAGACCGTCGCCGACGGCATTGCCGAGAGCATCCGATATGCCAAAAAGAGCTATCAGACCATCGTGGATGCCGTTGGAGCGCGGCAGGCAGAAGCCGCTCGCCGAGAATTTGAGCGCATTTCCGGGCAGTTTGTTCCCGCCGCCATCCAGCTGATCCTCTATCTTTGCGCCGAGAATGCCGAGATCGCAGAGAACCCGGAGCAAAAGCAGATCACCAGACGCACCCCGCAAATCAAGGATCAATTCCGGGAGATCAGATCGTGGGATGTGGGACAGCGATACGGCGTGAGGATCCGCAAGTTCCGCTCATCCCGCCGAGGGTCGTCAGATAAGGGCCCGGGAACGGGAACGCACGCATCCCCCTCACCCCATATGCGCCGGGCGCACTGGCATCATTTTTGGGTCGGCAAGCGGGACTCCGATGAGAGACAGCTCGTTCTCCGTTGGCTTCCCCCGATCTTTGTCGCCGGGGATGATGACGCAGAAGACACGATCCCCACCGTCAACAAAATCGAGAACAAAAACAGGCAGGAGCCATGACGCTCCTGCCTGTTTGCTTTACTGTAGGATCCCATATCGGTACAGCATCAATTTCCGCTTGATGATGTATTCTTTGGTCCGCACACCTTTGACATCCTCCACAACCGTCTCACCGTTTTCGGCGTACACAAAGTCCGCTATATAATAGACCGTCCGCTCTTTTCCCTGCTTCGGGATCAGCTCATAGCGCACCTGACGGCGCAGATCGGAAATCAGACCCGCCCGCAAAAGCAGATTCAGCTCTTTCCAGCGCCGATATTCTGCCAAACTGTCAAATCGGTCGTCCCCATCCGTAACGGCCTTGATCCGTATTTACTCATAGCCATCCCGCTCCTCTATCAGAATTTTTGCGATCTTGCAGTCCTTCCAGCCCTTTGCGGATCGGCAATAATGGGCGCAAAAATACCGCTTTTGCGCCTCCATGTCAAAATTTACGATCGTTGATGCGCTCCCGTCAATGCCGTCGCAGTAGACGGCAAGAGACCGCTCCTTGTGGTAAAACGGGCATTTCGCCTCCGAGCTTTCATAATGCTTCGTCGGCATCACCCCTTTTCCCATGTGTCAGGACGACAATATGGGGCTTGTATACCGGCTCCGGTCTTCGCTGCCTCTGCACGCACGGATTCCAATGCCGCTTTTTCATGCTCGCATACTTCCGTCAACACTATCTCTCCCGCCAGCGCAATATACCCGCAGGCGTCCACATAGTTGTCCGCTTTGACCATGCCGGATTGGATTCTGGCGATCTTGAGCAGAGCCATCATCACCGCAACCTCATGCGGGGTGTAAATATGATCGCCTGTGTATATCGTCCAAAGCCGCGCAATCATGTCAAAATTTTGTTTTGCATCGCCGTATTGCACCTCCCGATTCCTGCAGATACATTCATCTGCCTCGGCAAGGATTCTGTGCCTTTGAGAATTCTGTACATTGTTCTCCTGCTGTTCCCGAATGTTTTCCATTGAATTTTACCTCACTTTTCTGTATTTTTACCCGATTCCGGGTTTAAAACATAGCACCAACTCTGTGGCGGTCTTTTGACATTGAGTCCGCTGAGTTCCATCGGCTTGTCATAGATTACAAGGTTTGAGATATGCCATGCGTAAACGGTTCCTTTGGGGCTGTATGCTTTCAACTCAGCCCAAGTCAAGAAACCACATTTATAAATCATATCTGCAAATTCTCCCCGTTCATATTTGATAATTTCATCACACACAAACTCGCCTATGACCTTACCGTTCGCCTTGCGATTTTTCCCGTCCGAACCGTGAATATCAAGAAGTTCGTGCGGGTCTTTGGTTTTTGCCATAGTGCAATAGATATACGTCTTGAACGGCGTTTCGATCTTCGGACGGCTCTTTCTGACCTCAACCTTTTTTTGATCCGATGCAATCAACAAACACCATTTCGGGTTAATGCTTATAAGTACTGTTTTTTGGTCCATATAGTCCTTTCTCATTCCTTCCCAAGTGCCGCCTTCCGGATCGCCGCCCACTCCTCGTGGAACCACGACCTCCATTTTTCGCAGTTCTTGTAGTCCGAGCAGTTCATGCGGTCCGCCCTGCCGCATCCGACGCATCCCGGACTGATGGGCGGATCGGATGAGCCGACAGTTGAGCGATCGCCCGTAGCGGGCGCGGCATTCGCCCTCTGCTTTGTACATCCGCAGCTGACGGTATGCCGGATGTTGTTGGTGCGGATCAGCTTTTCCTTCCCGCAGACGCAGCGGCAAAGGAGCGGTCTCGAATTCCGCTCCGTGTCATATGGGTAGACCTCCAGCACCGTCCAGTTCCCCACCACCATTCCGGGTCGGAATGCCCGTGAACGGTTCGTTTTTTTGTTGTCCATGCCAGTCACCTCCTGTGCCGTCGGCAGAATTTTGCATCCTGCCTGTATAATCGGATATGCAGATAATAACCGCCGTTGACATCGTTGTGAAACGCCGATACCCCTGCCACATAGTAACCCGGATAGAGCCTCTCGAAAGCCGCCCGGTTGCCGCTGTCAAAGGTTGCCAGCTCCTCCACCCGCTTCGCCGAAATCCGCCCGTCCCGCTCCTTGGGCTCCGGCCGGATCAGATTTTTTGACGCCGTCCACCGCTTGCGGAAAGCGAGCCTGTCCGCATGGGCACGGTTGCTCTTGGTAATGTATTTGGCAAGCCCTTCCAGACCTTCCTCCGAAAACTGCAATGCCCGGGAATTTGCATATCCGTATCCCCATAGTTTTTCCAACTCCGTGCGGTCGATGCCGCCCGAAAGGGTCATGTGATGGTGATACCGTGTACCGTCCACACCGCCCTCGGTCACATTTATGTATTTCAGCTCCGGCAGTCCCAGCTTTTTTCGAAGACGCTTGACCCGCCTGATAAAATTCTGCACATCCCGCAGAGCGGCGGCATCATCGGCAGGCAGATTGTCGTCCGAGTAGGTCAGATGCAGTTCCACATCATCGTCGGTAAAATTGGCATTCAGCAGCCGCACAAGCTTGCGCTCGGCATTCAGTTGGTTCAGCCGTGCCTGCGCCTCTCCGGTTGGCTTTGCCCGCTTACCACGGCTCTTTTGCATGCGAAAAACCGGATAGACATTGACCTCTGTATAGTCTCCGCAATCGTATCTCT
>JBJDZJ010000043.1:16849-19644 GCA_051867915.1 Eubacteriales bacterium | reverse complement strand
AAGAAAAAGCGGTCGAACGGCTTTGGACAATTTTACCTCTGTTGAGAAGGTAATTGGACTTTTTCGACAGCCTCATTAGTATTTTCCCCGCAAATCCGGATCATGAAAAATGATATAGATTGAATCTATATTATTTCATCTTATTTTTATATTTGACCGTGCGTGGAAAATGCTGTATAATGGGATCGATCACAGAAGGGCGGTTGACGGCCGCCCGGGAAGTCTTTTCCATCATTTTGGAAGGCCGGTTTGCAAGGATTTCAGGGGCGACGGCAACGGTGACGGCTTCTGTGGCAGCCTCCGCTCTTTGCACATCGGAGGTTGCGGCAGATCGGGACAGGAAACGGGATGTTGAAATCATCAGAGGGATTCTGAAGGAGATTTGGAGGGTTTTATGAAATATTCATTGGAGACACGATGTATTCACGGTGAAGGACACAAGGCAGAGGACGGCAATCGGGCGGTCAGCTATCCGATCTATCAGACCGCATCCTTCAGTCACATCAAGCCGGGACACAATGCCTCGGGTTTCGACTATTCCCGTGAATCCAATCCCACCAGAGCCTATCTGGAGGAGACGCTGTCTTCTCTGGAGGGAGCGGCGGATACGGTTGCTTTTTCCTCCGGAATGGCGGCCATTTCGACCTGTTTTGAACTATTCAAGCCCGGCGATCACATTATCTGCACCGACGATCTTTACGGCGGCGTGGTCCGGCTGATTCACCTGATCGGCGAAAAGAACGGACTGCTTGTGGATTTTGCGGACACGCGGGATCTTTCTGTTCTTGAGGCGGCCTTCCGACCCAATACGAAAGCCGTCTACATCGAGACGCCCTCCAATCCCATGATGCACATCACCGACATCCGGGGCTGTGCGAAAATTGCCAAAGCCCACGGCGCCCTCCTGATCGTGGACAACACCTTCCTGTCCCCCTATTTTCAGAATCCTTTGTCGCTGGGAGCCGATATCGTCGTCCACAGCGGTACCAAATTCATCGGCGGGCATAACGACACCGTCTGCGGGTTCCTCTGCTCGGGAAACGAAGAGCTGGGCAAAAAATTCCGTCTTTTGTCCAAGACGACCGGCGCCACGCTGGACCCCTTCGATTCCTGGCTGATTCTGCGGGGTCTGAAAACCCTGCCTGTGCGCATGGAACGCCACGAACAGAATGCCAAGCTCCTTGCCAACTGGCTTTGCAGGCAACCCCTTGTGAAGCAGGTGTATTATGCGGGACTGCCCGGTCACCCCGGCGCAGAGCTGAACGCTTCTCAGGCAAGAGGAGCGGGCAGCATGATTTCCTTCGTCGTGGACAGCAAGGAGACCGCCCTGCGGATTCTGCACAAGGTTTCGCTGATCGTTTTTGCGGAGAGTCTGGGCGGAACCGAATCGCTGCTGACCTACCCCATCGTTCAGACCCATCCCGATGTGCCGGATGAGGCCCGGCAAAAGCTGGGGATCACCGACTGTCTGCTTCGTCTGTCTGTGGGGCTTGAGAATCCCGACGATCTGATCGCCGATCTGGCTAAGGCAATGGAGGAGGACGAAAATGGCTGAATACTCCTTTGACCGTCCGATAGATCGGCACAACACCGACTGTTTGAAATACGATTTTGCCGTGGAAAGGGGCAAGCCTTCCGATGTGCTTCCCCTATGGGTGGCGGATATGGATTTCCCGACGGCGCCGCCGATTCTGGACGCCCTTGAAAAGGCGGTCCGATTCGGCATTTTCGGCTACACCGATACCAAATCCGACTATACCGAGGCATTGGCGGGCTGGTTTTCCAAGCGTTTTGACTGGCAGATTCAGCCCGAATGGCCGGTGAAGACCCCCGGCGTGGTCTTTGCGCTGGCTATGGCGATACGGGCCTTCAGCCGACCCGGAGACGCCGTTCTCCTTCAGCCGCCGGTTTACTATCCCTTTTACGGGGTCATCCGGGACAACGGTCGGAAGACCGTGGAAAATCCTCTGGTGCTTCGGGACGGGCGGTATACCATTGATTTTGATGATTTTGAAGAGAAAATCGTGACCCAAGGGGTAAAAATCTTCCTTCTGTGCAGTCCCCACAATCCGGTGGGACGGGTCTGGACGGTCGAAGAACTGCAAAAGATCGGCGCCATCTGTCGGGCGCACGATGTCCTTGTGGTTTCGGACGAAATTCACTGTGACATCACCCTTCCGGGGCATCCCCACACGGTGTTTTTGAAGGCCAATCCCGATCTTGCCGATCGCTGTGTCTGCTGTACGGCGCCCAGCAAGACCTTCAATCTGGCGGGGCTTCAGGTGTCCAACATCCTGATCCCCGACGACTCTCTCCGCCGCCGCTTTCAGCGGGAGATCGACCGAACGGGCTATTCCCAGCTGAATATGCTGGGGCTGGTGGCCTGCAAGGCGGCCTATCGGTACGGAGAGGACTGGCTGGAGGAATGCCTTGCCTATCTGCGGGGCAATCTGGATTTCCTGAGGGACTATCTGAAGACCGGACTCCCCATGCTTCGGCTGATTGAACCGGAGGGAACCTATTTTGCCTGGATTGATTTCGGCGGGACGGGACTGTACGATCGGGAAATCGACGATCTGGTCACAAATCGGGCAAGGCTATGGCTGGACGGAGGGACGATGTTCGGAAAGGAAACGGGGAAGGGCTTTCAGCGAATCGCCCTGTCCTGTCAAAGGGCGACGCTTGAGCGGGCGCTGAATCAGCTGTCCGGCGCCCTTTTGAGCCATCGGGGTTGATTTTTCGGCGTCGGTCGCCGATTGCTATTGACATTTTCTCACTGATATGATAAAATCGTC
>JBJDZJ010000043.1:0-16749 GCA_051867915.1 Eubacteriales bacterium | reverse complement strand
GCATAGAAGACTTTTAATTTTAACACACCCGAGCGACGATTCCGAAAATCCGACTCGACGGCTGATGCCGCCGTTTTGCGGAGCAAAACCGTCGGATTTTCCGAAGCATCGGAGACATTTTAGTTCGCATAGAAGACTTTTAATTTTAACACACCCGAGCGACGATTCCGAAAATCCGACTTTATGGGTATAACAAAACGAAATTATAGTATACAGACAGCTAATCTTTTCAGGTACAGAACAACGCAAACGGAGGTGGCGGCATGACGCTGCAACAGATGAAATATGTGATTACGATAGCGGAGGTGGGCTCTCTGACCAAGGCGGCGGAGCTTTTATACATCATGCAGCCCTCTCTGACCGCATCGGTACAGTCTCTGGAAAACGAGCTGGGGATTACCATTTTCAACCGGACCGGCAAGGGTATGTCCCTGACCGTGGACGGCTCCGAGTTTATTGCCTATGCCAAGCAGGTGTATCAGCAGTACGAGAATCTGCTGGAGAAATACGGCAAATCGGGGGGACCGAAAAAGAAATTCGGCGTTTCGACCCAGCACTATTCCTTTGCGGTGAAGGCCTTTGTGGAGATGGTCAAGCATTTCAACCTGGACGACTACGAATTTGCCATCCGGGAGACCAAAACGAAGGAGGTCATTGAGGATGTCAGCCGATCCAGAAGCGAGGTGGGCATTCTGTTCCTGTCCGACTTCAACCGCACCGTCCTTACAAAGCTCCTGCGAACGGGCGGACTGTCCTTCCATAAGCTGCTGACCTGCAACGCCTATGTCTATCTGTGGAGCGGTCATCCCCTTGCAAAGCAGAAGACCGTCCATTATAAGGATCTGGAGAACTATCCCTGCCTGTCCTTTGAGCAGGGGGAGAACAGCTCCTTCTATCTGTCGGAGGAGATTCTTGCCAACAACGAATACCCGCAGATCATCAAAGCCAACGATCGGGCGACCATGCTGAATCTGATGATCGGGCTGAACGGCTACACCCTTTGCTCGGGGATCATCTGCGAGGAGCTGAACGGATCGGATTTTGTCGCCATCCCCTATGTGGAGGACGAGGAAAATCCCAACAGCAAAATGGAAATCGGCTACATAGTCAAGGAAAACAGCATTCTCAGCCGCACCGCAGAACTGTACATCGAGGAAATCCACAAGTATCTGTCCGGCTGTACCGTCGAATGAGGTGCGAACCCGAGCCGCAGGTAAAATGCGGCGGCAGGATCCCCCTCAAAACATCCGAAAAAGAATCAATCTGTCCCCGAGCGGGACTTCGAAAACCGGAAAGGATTCAGAATTCATGAACTTTATCTTCTTTTCGCCCCAGTTTCCTCATACCTATTGGAATTTCTGCGCCAAACTCCGTGAAAACGGCGTCAATGTGCTGGGAATCGGGGACAGCCCCTACGATGCGCTGGATGATCGGCTGAAATCGGCGCTGACCGAGTACTATCGGGTGGATTCGCCTGGGGACTACGATCAGGTTTTCCGGGCGGTCGCTTTCTTCTCCTTCAAATACGGAAAAATTGACTGGCTGGAATCCAACAACGAGTATTGGCTGGAGCAGGACGCCCGCCTTCGTACCGATTTCCACATTACCACCGGCGCAGATTCGGCGCAGGTTCAGAGATATAAGCTCAAATCCGCCATGAAGGCGTATTATGCAAAGGCGGGCGTCCCTACGGCACGCTGTCACAAGATCACCGACAGGGCTTCGGCAAGGGCCTTTGCCGAAGAGGTGGGCTATCCCGTCATTGTCAAACCCGACAACGGCGTCGGCGCAAGCCATACCTATAAATTGGAGTCTTCCGCCGATCTGGAAGCCTTTTTGGAAGAGGACCAAACCGTTCCCTATGTTATGGAGGAGTTCGTGGAGGGCGATATCTGCTCCTACGATGCCATTGTGGATTCCCATTGCAATCCCCTGTTTGAGTCCATGACCGTCTGGCCGCCCTCCATCATGGATATTGTCAACAAGCAGATCGACCTTGCCTATTATACCGCCGCCGATCTGCCGGACGCCCTGAAAACGGCAGGCCGTGCTACCGTCCGTGCCTTTGAGGTGAAAAGCCGCTTTGTTCATCTGGAGTTCTTCCGGCTGACCAAGGCCAGAAAGGGCTTGGGCGAAATCGGCGATTTTGTGGGACTTGAGGTCAATATGCGCCCGGCGGGCGGATATACTCCCGATATGATGAACTACGCTCATTCCACCGATGTCTACAAAATCTGGGCGGACATGGTGACGGCGGATGCCCGACTGCTTCCCGACAGCGGCAATCATCATTTCTGCGCCTATGCCAGCAGGCGGGACATCTATACCTACCGCCACTCCCATGAGGAGATTCTGGAGCGGTACGGCGATCGGATCGTCATGTGCGAGCGGATGCCCGGGATTATGGTTCCCTCCATGGGCAATCAGATGTATACGGCAAAGATGCCGGATCAGGCGGCAACCGACGAATTTATCCGCTTTGTTCACGAAAAGGTTGCGATTTTATGAGAATTGGAGTATCAACGGCTTTGAAAGCAGAGTATCATAAGGAATACAGCCCGATTCTGGGTCGGGATATGGAATACAAGCTGTACGGGGAGAGCGGGAAACTATGTGTCGCCTTTCCCTCCCAGGACGGCAGATTCTTTGATTATGAAAACTTCGGTATGACCGAGGTTCTGGCGCCGTGGATTGAGTCCGGCAGAATCCGGCTGCTCTGTCCCGACGGAATCGACCGTGAAACATGGTCGGACGAGCAGGGTGATCCCGCCTATCGGATTGCTCTTCAGGAGCGGTGGTTTCGCTATGTTGTGGACGAGCTTCTGCCGGTCTTTCTGCCCGAGGGCGAAAAGGCCATGGTGACGGGATGCAGTATGGGCGGTGTTCACGCCGGTAATTTCTTTTTTCGCCATCCGGACAAATTCGACACCCTGCTTTCCTTAAGCGGATTGTTCAATGCCTCCTATTTTTTCCACGGGTATATGGATTCGCTGGTTTACGACAATTCGCCCATCCATTTTCTGCCGAATATGCCGGAGGATCACCCCTATATGAGCCTTTACCGTCGAAGCAGGATCATTCTCTGCGTCGGTCAGGGCGCATGGGAGGAGGATCTGTTGGCGGGAACCCGGGACATGGACGCCCTTCTGCGTGCCAAGGGAATTCCCGCATGGGTGGACTACTGGGGAAAGGATGTCAGCCACGATTGGCGCTGGTGGCGGCTTCAGCTGGCCTATTTCGCCGAAAAGCTCTTCGGCAGGGCAGGGTAATAACAAAGAAATGCGTCCGACGACCTGCGGCGGGAGGAGTTTTTACCGACAATCTGCGGGGATCGGAAGCCGAATAAATGCAGCCGCAAGGGGCAGACCGTCGGTCTGCCCCTTGCGAGGATTTTGGGGATTCTGTTTTCGGATAACGGGGAAGTCGGGCTCTATTTCCCCTTTTTGCGCGACGGGGTGTTCCGATCGGCATTCGTGCGGATATAGTCGGTGATTTTCGAAGCCGGATCTACGGCGCTTTTGCGGAGGAAGAAGACGGTTCGGTTGTAGGTAAAGAACAGGTGCTTGTCCGACTCCCTGTAATGGGTGATCTTGTCGGGATTGAACCGGAAACAGATGCTTCCGCTGCCGGTGTCCGTTACCTCACATTCAAGACCCTGATCGGTCAGGGTGTAGACATATTGATTCCCCACGCTGTCCGACCGGTTGATCCAGGATCGGATCGTGACCCACTGGACAATGATGAAAATCTCCACCAGAATCATACACGGAATAACGCCGGTATTGCCGTCCCATGCGCAAAGGGCGGTGAAGCAGGGAATCACAATCGCCATGATGCGGAAGAAATTGTAGCCGGATCGGCAGAGAAAATAGAGAATCTCCTTCAGTTCTTGTGCGGAGACGGAAAAAACGGCGCAGTCTTTGCCTTTTGCGTCCGGTGTTTCGGTCACGGCGGTCTTTTGCGGTTCGGACACCGGCAGATCCGGGGTAATCGGGTCAGAATTGGTTGTCATTTGAACTTCATCCTTTCATTCTGCCATCTCGGTCCTGATGGTTTGATTTATGGAAGAGGATTTTAAGGGGGCAGGCTATGATTCCGGCTTGTTGGTGGGGGTCAGAATATGCTCGATGCCGTCAAGGGTCAGAATAAGTGCGCTTTTTCCGTCTGTGGTCATCCGTCCGGAGGAGGTTTTGTCGCCGACGGTCATGGCGATCCGATCTCCGTCCAGAACATAACTTCCCTCGATTTTGCTTTTCACGGAGGTGGGGGAGGACATTTCGTACAGCACACACTTTCCGCCCTCGGCGAAATAATAGATCAGAAGCTCTTCCGGAGAGAACCAATAGCCCTGCATTTCTTCTTCGGGGGTCATCACATAGGCGGGCTCGGTTGTCGTACCGGAGGAAACGCCGCCCTGCTTGAAGCCCTTGCCGCATCCCGTAAGCAGGGAAAGCAGGCAAAGCAGGGAAAGCAGCCATATGCAGATTTTTTTCATAAACCTTCACCTTTCGTCAAGGACTGTTGCAAAGGATTCCATGATCCCCGACTTTCGTATGTGGGGGTTCACCCTTATTATAGCCCAAATTTACCCGCTTGTCAAGACGGCTTTGGCGATTTTACGAAAAACCTTCCGAAAATATCGGTCTGCGGGGTTTTGGATCCGATCGGGCAGCTACGGGGAATGTCGGGAAGGGATGCCGATTCCTTCTATGCAAAAAAATCGAAAAAATTTATGGGAAATACTTGTAATTGGCAAAAAAATGTGGTACAATGAAGGGTATTGAAAGCAAAACTTTTCGGGAAATAAGGAGAGACTATGAAACGCACGGAAATCAAAGACATCTGGAAAAATGCGGATGCCTTTTCGGATCAAGAAATCACCGTCTGCGGCTGGTGCCGGACCATCCGGGCCAGCAACGCCTTCGGCTTCATCGAGCTCAACGACGGTTCCTGCTTCAAGAATCTGCAGGTGGTCTTCGAGGCGGAAAAGCTGGACAATTACAAAACGGTCGCCAAGCAGAATGTGGGTGCCGCCGTCTCGGTTACGGGTACGCTGGTGCTGACCCCCGAATCCAAACAGCCCTTTGAGCTGAAAGCGGCGAAAATCGACATCGAGGGAACCTCAACCCCCGATTATCCCATGCAGAAGAAGGGCCAGTCGCTGGAATTTCTGCGTACCAAGCCCCATCTGCGTCCCCGCACCAATCTCTTTTCGGCGGTCTTCCGTGTGCGCTCCATGGCGGCGCAGATTCTCCACCGATTCTTCTATGAAAACGGTTTCGTTTATGTCCACACCCCTCTGATTACCACCAGCGACTGCGAAGGTGCGGGCGATATGTTCAAGGTCACCACCTTCGATTTTGACAACATCCCCAGAAATCCCGACGGAACGGTGAACTATTCCGAGGATTTCTTCTGCAAGCCCGCCAGCCTGACGGTATCGGGTCAGCTGAATGTGGAATCCTACGCCATGGCCTTCTCCAAGGTATACACCTTCGGACCCACCTTCCGTGCCGAGCGGTCCAACACGCCCCGTCATGCCGCCGAATTCTGGATGCTGGAGCCCGAGATCGCCTTCGCCGATCTGGCAGACGACATGGAGCTTGCCGAGAAGATGCTGAAATATGTCATCTCCGCCCTGCTTGACGAGTGCCGGGACGAGCTGGAATTCTTCAATCAGCGCATTGACAAGGGTCTGATCGAGCGGCTTCAGGGCATCGTGAACTCCGATTTCGCCGTCTGTACCTATGAGCACGCCATCGAGCTTCTGAAGGAAAGCGGCGAGCATTTCGAATATCCCATCGGCTGGGGCGAGGATCTCCAGACCGAGCACGAACGCTATCTGACCGAGAAGGTCTACAAATCTCCGGTCTTCGTCACCAACTGGCCCCGGGAGATCAAGGCCTTCTATATGCGTCTCAACGACGACAACAAGACGGTTGCGGCAGTGGATCTGCTGGTTCCCGGTGTGGGTGAGCTGATCGGCGGCTCCCAGCGTGAGGAGCGCATGGACTATCTGGACGCCGCATTTGAGAAGTTCGGACTGGACAAGGATGCCTACGGCTGGTACGCAGAGCTTCGGAAGTTCGGCGGCACCAAGCATGCCGGCTTCGGTCTGGGCTTTGAGCGGCTGATCATGTATGTCACCGGAATGCAGAACATCCGGGATGTGGAATCCTTCCCCAGAACCACCGGTAATGCCGAATTCTGATTCTGACCCCTTTTCCCGTATTTTTCCCTGAAAATGAAAATGAATCCCCCTGTTGTCCCCCTATTTTGATCAAAGGAATGAAATGAAAATGAAGTCTTATCTTGAAATGAACCCCGAAGAGCGTGCCGCCGAACTTTCGGTCCAGAGGAATCTCTACGAAAGTTTGCGTGAGAAGAATCTGAAACTGGATATGTCCCGGGGCAAGCCCGACAGCGATCAGCTGAACCTGTCCGAAGGCATGCTGACGGTACTGGACAGCGCCGAAAAATGCAGGCACGAGGGTTCGGACTGCCGCAACTACGGAATCCTGGACGGCATTCCCGCCGCCAAGGAGCTTCTGGCAGGTATGCTGGAGGTTCCCCCCGAGAATGTGATTGTCTGCGGCAACTCTTCTTTGAATATCATGTACGATACGGTGGTGCGCTGTCTTCTGTACGGTGTGTCTCCCGAAAGCACCCCATGGTGCAGACAGGGACAGATCAAATTTCTCTGTCCCGTTCCCGGCTACGACCGTCACTTTGCCATCTGCCAGTCGCTGGGCATTGAAATGATCAATGTCCCCATGAAGGAGGACGGCCCCGATATGGATCTGGTGGAGTCGCTGGCGGCTTCCGACCCCCTGATTAAGGGCATCTGGTGCGTACCCAAATACTCCAATCCCGGCGGTGTCACCTACTCCGACGAGGTGGTTCGCAGATTCGCCCGTCTGCGTCCCGCTGCCGACGATTTCCGCATTTTCTGGGATAACGCTTATGCGGTCCACGATCTCTACGACGAGGGCGATCACCTGCTGGACATCGTGAAGGAGGTGGAAACGGCGGGAAATCCCGACATCGTGTACGAGTTCACCTCCACCTCGAAGATTTCCTTCCCCGGTTCGGGCATCTCCTGTATCGCCGCCTCCACCCGGAACCTCAACTACATACGCTCCATCATGACGGTTCAGACCATCGGACACGACAAGCTGAATATGCTCCGCCATATTCTGTTCTTCAAGAATGCCGACGGCATCAGGGAGCAGATGAAGAAGCACGCCGCCATCCTGCGTCCCAAATTTGAGGCGATTCTGGATGCCTTCGACACTTCTCTTGCCCCCTGCGGCATTGCCAAGTGGACCAGACCCCGGGGCGGCTACTTCATCAGTCTGGATCTGACCACCGGCTCCGCCAAACGGGCATGGGAGCTGGCAGGGGCGTGCGGCGTAAAGCTGACCAATGTGGGCGCCACCTTCCCCTACGGAACCGATCCCGGCGATACCAATCTGCGCATCGCACCCTCTTATCCGCCTCTGGACGAGTTGAAGCAAGCGGTAGAGGTACTGATCTGCTGTGTCAAGATCGCCGCACTGGAGGCACTGGAAGCGTAATAAAAACAATCGGGGCAGTCGCAAAGGAATTTTGCGACTGCCCCTGTTATGCGGGTTGCCTTCTGAATCTCCGAAACATCCAATAAGGACCGGCGCAGGGCATCTGCGCCGGTCTTTATCCTTTTAAGTATGGCTTTCGTCGCCGTCCGACTTTGGATCGGCGGGTTTCTTTTTGACGACCTTGACATAATAGAGCAGAATCAGCAGACCGTCAAGCAAATGGAACAGCAGATGGGGCCAGATAATGCTCCAGGAGCCTTCGAACCACCGGAAGTCAAAGCCCACGGTGTCCCAGATCCCTGCCCAGTAGTACAGCGAAATCGCCACGGTACAGACATAAAACCAGAGAATCCGCTTGATGGGCTTCTCCTTGCTCACCATCCATACAATCGGCAAAGTCGTCAATGACCAACCCAAAGATCGAATGCAACCGGTTAAAAAATACAAAAACAAGTCCATGGTCGGTTCTCCTTTTTATTGTTCTTTCTTACGGGAACAGTTCTCACCTGTATCGCCTTATTTCTCCCGCCCGTTGATGTTCACATCGGCGATCCGGGCAATGCCCGACTCGCCCGGATCGGTGACGGTGATCCGCAGGTATCTTCCGGTTACAGGATCGAAGGGCAGATTCACCCATGCCTCGCCGTTGTCGGCAAGCTTGGTCGCCCGGACCCAGTTTTCGCCGTCGGCGCTGACCTCGACGGTCATCGCCCGGACATTATCGGCGGCGGTGTACTTCTCTCCCTCGCTTTCGGCAAAGAAGAGGGTCAGTTCGCTGACTTCATAGCTTGAACCCAGATCGAAGATCAGCGACTGCGCACCGCTCTCCGATGCCTCCCAGACGGTTTCCTGACTGCCGTCCGCAACCAAGCCCGCCGTTTCGGAAGAGGAGGTTGCGCTCACCGACAGATCGGAGCGCAGGGTCAGATCGTAGGGCAGTCCGTTTGCCTGATTGTACAAATTGAAGTAGTGATCGGCACGGACGAATTCCACCACATCTTCCCCGTATATTTTGGCATACTTATCGGAGAGGTACTGCTCGAAGTCGATGACCTCCTTGACATCGTGGAATGCCCAGACCGACACCTGAACCGAGATGAAAACGGGTGCCGTTCCGTCATATCCCAGGTATTTCACGGCTTTGTCCACCTCGCCCAGTTCGGTCAGCTTGGTGGTACCCTCGGCATTCTTGGCGAAGTAGGCGGGCGTCATCTGCTGAATCAGCATATCGTTGACCACGCCGGTATAGCCGATGTCCAGATCGCCGATGGTGAAGTGCTGAACGGTCAGTCCGTAGAGGTAACTTCCGAGGGAGGTGTAGATTTCCCGCTGAGCCAGACTGAGATTGTCCCAGATCGTGACCGTCCGCAGTCCGGTATCAGCCAGATAGCGGTTGGTCATGCCCACATAGGCGGCGAAGGCGTCGGCGTCGGGGAAGCTGTTGCCGAGATTGGCTCCGAAGGTATTCACAGGGACGGTGTAGCCAAGTCCCGACGGTCCGCAGACAAAGCATTCCTTTTCGGTTGCCGACTGATAGTAGTAATTCATCATGCCGGGCGCCACCTCCAGAAGGGCGGGGCTGATGGTCCAGTTGATGGGGATCTGCCCCCGATAGGCGGCGTTGTTGTCCCAATATTCCTTCATGGCGTTCATGTTGTACTGGATGTTGTCGCCGTCGCTGAAATAGAAGGCGATGTAGATCTTGTTTTCCAACTCCGGCATATCGGGAACCGTGTTGATTTTCACATCCAGATCCTGAGCAAAGAGGGAGGGTGCACTGAAGAAGTCTGCCGGAACGCAGGACAGTCCGTATTTTGCCGCCGTGGTCATCAGTTCCTTCTCCTGGCCGTTCCAGCCCATGAGGATGGACTCGCCGGGGGTCATATCGGCAAAGTATTTCCGGATCAGCTTGAGTTCGGAGGCGTCCTCGGATTTGCAGGACAGATAGATGACGGCGGCGCCGGTGGCCGATGCCAGATCCCGCATCTGAGGGTAGTCGGGACTTTGTATGAAGAGAATCCGCTTGGTGCAGTCCTGCCAGTAGTTGTCGTAAAGATAGGTGTAGACCTGCAGGCGGCTTGTGAATTTCAGATCGGTCAGATCGGCAACCACCGGCAGTTCAATGCCGTGCTCCATCCAACGGTTGTAGAGGGACACCGTCATGGGGATTGCCTGACGGATGTTTGCCACCGTGGTTGCCAGATTGATGTAGTCGGGAAGCGAACGGGCGGTTGAGGCGGAGTAAAGGACGACGCCGGAGAGTTCGGAGGCGTATTTGGCGATCATGGCATACTGATCCTCGGTGGTGATCGCCTTGTTGGCGGTGTAGCCGTAGACCTTGGCCCAGTTTTCCACATTGTCGGTATAAACCGCAAAGCGGGTTTCAACGGCGTTGACCAGCCCCTCCAGACAGGTAAGGGTGATCATTTCGGCGTCCGACAGTTTTCCCGACATAATCACATCAATTTCGCCCGAACCGGCGGGGAAGGTGGGGAAAATCTGACCCTCTTCCCAGCGAAGGTTTTTGACGGCGGGAGTCCGGGGCGTGGTGGGATAGGGATATGGCGTTTTCGCCGTTGTAACCGTCTCGCCTGTCGATTTGTCCGATGTCAGCGTACCGCTCTCGGCGGGTTGCCGACTGCCGCCGCAGGACAAAAGGGCGGATATGCACAGCATTCCCGCCATCCATGCCGATCCGATACGGAGAATGGTTTTCGAACTCATGATTTGTTCCTCTTTTCTTGTTATTTTTGTATGTATACGGGCATGACCGCCGTTAAAATGCGGCATAGATGTCATTCGGGCTGATCCTCTGAAATGACCTCAAAAACCACCACGACCCGGCTGTTGGTCCCGTATACCACGGTCGCCTTCCCGGGCGGCGGGTCGGAAAAATAGATTTCGTTTTCCCAGCGGTCGTCAAACTCGATGATGCGGACCTGAAGATCTCCGTCGGTCAGCTCCAGTGTTCTGCCGACCGACAAATCATTTCTTCCGGTTTTCAGCCAAACGGCGCCCTCGTAGCTTTCAAAGGATCCGCTCTTTATGTCCCGGTTGATGCGGGAAAGCCCGATGGCAAAATCCGCACCGACCCAGACCGCAAATCCGGCACAAATCAGCATTGAAAATACCAATGCCGGGATCCGGGATTTCGCAGATTTATTCTCCTCTTTGCGGGTGCGGAATTTTCGGATGGAGGAGATCACGATCAAGATGATGATCAATGCGCAAATGAGGCACTCCCAAAGGGAGTCTTTGACAAATTCCGCCCGCGCCAGCTTCATCAGTTCGGTGTATTCCATAATAATGACCCCTTACGGAAGATTTGCATGAGAAGTGAGAGCGTTTTTTCAAAAGAAAGAAGATACGATCTCATAGGTATCGTAGATGAACAGAACCAGACTGCACAGGGCGAATCCGCCGTAGACGATCACCGTACAGGCCTTTCTTTTTTCCGGAGCCGAATCCGTTTGAAGGAAACATGATCCAAAAGTACCGCTGCCCCCAGTAAGAACCACAGGACAAAGGATGCAAACAGTAAAATATCCATATAGCCTCCTTTGGGGTCTGTCAGCAAACGGCTTTGACAAAAAGAAGAATCACAAGGACAAATCCCAGACTGTCGATGGCGGTGGACGGACGGTAGCGCTTGTTGATCCGGAAGGGCAGAACCCCGCTGGCGTCAAGAAAAATCAGCGCCATCCCGACAGGCACCAAACTCAGCGCAATCCGGATTGCCAGAAGTCCTTCTATGATCTGAAACAAATAAACAGCGAAAAACACCGATGCTATGGCATAGATGAATCTGTGCCAACAGGTCTTTTTTCCATAACCGAAGCCTCCTTTGATTTGCAGTACAGAATACGGTTTCTCACCCGCCGGTGCGTGCGGCAGACCTTTCGTATGCCGCAGACAGGCGGTTTTTCTTCCTTTTGGCGGCGATCAGAAGTCCGATCGCAATTCCGGTCAACAGAACAAGCACGCCGACGGTCACTGCAAGGGCAGGGACATTCCCGATTTTCGCCGCCTGAACGGTCAGGAATCCGAACAAAATCCAGAAAACAGCGGCAATCGACAGAATCTTTCGGATGTGCTTCCAAAATTGGAATCCGATGTCGGACGGGTTTCGGACGCCCTCTGTATGGATCTCCTGACCTCCGGAAAGGGACCATTGGGGCGGATCGAAGGAATGAACGGCGGAATTGAACTTCGAATTGGCCATGGACATCTCGATGTCGGCATCCCCGGCGATGAGGAGCCGGGCGTCCCCCTTCAGCAGGTCGGCACGGATGTCCTTCTCCCAGTGGGAATCGGTGTTGAAAAGCAGAATGTGGAACAGGCCCTGAACGGGAGCGGTCAGCAGGAAAAGGGGAACGCCGTACCGCTTTTTCAGTCGGGGTTCGGGTAGCTGCTCGATGTGCAGACGGTACTCCCCCGGCTCCGGAAGGGTCAATTCCCCGGTGTCGCTGTCAAAGCAGACGGAGAAATCCCCTTTTTCAAGGGTCAGGGCATATGTTTCGTTTTCGGGGCAGGTTATGCGGAGTTTCAGGGCAATCACGGTAACAGCCTCCTTGTTTGTGCATCTGAAATTTTCATAGATAAACGCCGCAGGGAAAACGGATGGGAATCACGGGAGAAGGCCTTCAAGGGTAAGAACTTTCGGGCAAAGGTGTCTGACTGTCCGACTCACTGCCGATCAGCGGATTTTTCACGCAAAACCCTTCCCGTTTTGCCGTTTTTTTGACGGAAACTGCGCCACTTTTTCTTTAACAGGTGACGAGCATACAGAAAGCACCCCAGGAATACGGCGGCGATGATGGCAGTAAAGACGGCGGTGGTGATGTTTTGAAAACAGGCGGAAAGGAGGGATATTCCCGCCGCTATGGCCGTGGGAATCAGCCCGAACAGATTCTGAGCCTTCTTTCGCTCGGCATATTGGGCGTCCCATTCCTCAAAGTCGGGGCGACAGTCGGACTGTGTCCCGATCACCCGGTATTCGGGGCTGAAGGTCGGGTCGGGCTGACAGAAGGTCAGATTCAATCTGCCGTCCCCGTCCGACTGAAGGGTGACCGTCTCCCGGACGGTATAGGGGTAGTACCAGATGTTCTCATAGGACAGGGCGCAATGAATCCAGAACAGAAAGACGGCGGCGGTCTTTTTGAAAAGGCCCGCTTTTTCTGCCGTTTCGACACCTGCCGAAGGGAAGCGGTTCACGATTGTCAAAGTTCCGTCTTCCGGCATGGGAACGACCGTCTCTCCCGAGGTCTTGTCGGTCAGATCCAGGAGGATGTTGCTTCCCTCGCAGGTGATTTCAAAAAGGGCAGGGCATTCGGATTTCAATTGGATTCTCAGGTCTCCCACAGTTCTTCTCCTTCATGCCGAAGTTCCGCCCGGTTCGGGCAGATCTTGGTATTTTTCAATTTCAGTATATCATTTTTCCCTCTGTTTGTCAAGGGGATAGAACCGGATCGGACAAACAAAAAGGATCCTGCCGCAAACGCCGTTTGCGGCAGGATTTTGGAAGAGATGAAAACCGTAGGGCGGGGGCTTGCTCCCGCCGCACGAAGAAAAAACACAGGATCGCTTTCGCTTTACCGGATTACGGTGACGGCTTGCCCTCACCGCACGGTGAAAAGACATAGAATCGCTTTCGCTTTATTGGATTTCGGCGGGAGCAAGCCCCCGCCCTGCAAGAGATCATGATGCCCCTTCGAAACATCGGTATCATGAGACAAAGGGTTGATCGTTACCGTGCATCGGTGCTTTTCGTCGAAGGCGGTGCATGTTCAAAATGGCTATGCTGTTTTGAAAAAAATGCACCGAGGGGAGAATTCCTCTTTTGAGAAAAGGAAACGCACTCCGTACGAAATGTACGGAGTGCGTTGTGAAAATTCCTGTGCAAAGACAGAACCTTGCACTTTTACAGTCCCGATCCGCTGTCAATCGGCAAACATGGGGGTGGAGAGATAGCGGTCGCCGGTGTCGGGAAGCAGGGCAACGATGACCTTGCCGCTGTTCTCGGGTCGCTTTGCCAGCTGTGTTGCGGCATAGACGGCGGCGCCGGCAGAGATGCCCACCAGCACGCCCTCTTCACGGGCGATGGCACGGCCGGTGGCGAAGGCATCCTCGTTCTCCACGGGAATGATCTCATCATAAATGGCGGTGTTCAGGGTGTCGGGAACGAATCCGGCGCCGATTCCCTGAATCTTGTGGGGTCCGGAAACGCCCTTGGACAGCACAGGCGATCCGGCAGGCTCTACGGCGACAATCTTCACATTGGGGTTCTGAGCCTTCAGATATTCGCCGACGCCGGTCAGAGTTCCGCCGGTTCCGACGCCTGCCACAAAAATGTCCACCTTACCGTCGGTATCCTGCCAGATTTCGGGGCCGGTTGTGGCTCTGTGAATGGCGGGATTGGCGGGATTGACAAACTGTCCGGGAATGAAACTGCCCGGAATCTGCTCGGCAAGCTCATTGGCCTTGGCGATGGCGCCCTTCATGCCCTTTGCGCCTTCGGTCAGCACCAGTTCGGCACCGTATGCCTTCAGCAGGTTGCGCCGCTCCACGCTCATGGTGTCGGGCATGGTCAGAATGATCCGATAGCCCTTTGCCGCCGCCGTAGAAGCAAGACCGATTCCGGTATTGCCGCTGGTGGGCTCAATGATGGTGGCGCCCGGCTTCAGAACGCCCTTGGCTTCGGCGTCCTCAATCATGGCTTTGGCGATTCTGTCTTTCACGCTTCCGGTGGGGTTGAACAGCTCCAGCTTGGCGAGAATCGTTGCGCCAAGCTCTCTCTTTGCGCCGTAGCGGGCAAGCTCCAATAAGGGGGTGGATCCGACAAGGTCGGTGATTTGCTGATAAACTTTCATAATATGTTCCTCCGTTTCGTCTGTTGGACGGTATAAATTTGGTAAAATCCGATTTATGCTCATGCTTTTCAGAATCGGATCAACATCGTCCGAACAGGAGAATCAAACGGTCGGTGTACTGCATAATGATACCACTCCCTCTCCGTGGGATAAATTTCACAATTGCCCTGTGACAGAAGCCGGACCGATTTGCTATTTCCTATCAAATCAGTAGGTTTTATATCAGTATAGCACAGAATCAGGGTTTTGTCAATAGGGAATCCCGAAAAACGGAAAATTTTTTCAGGGGAAGGAAGGCGCTGACGCTTATTGCCCCGACGGAGAATCAAAGGGCATCAAAAAAAATCCTATCTCCACTTACGAAGATAGGATAGGATTCAGTTTGACGCTTGCCGACGCTTGCGGCTCTTGGGATTGACGATTTCACGCCAGTCCAGATCGCCCCGCTCCAGCGCGCGAACCAGAATCTCGGCAGTGGCAATGTTGGTGGCAACCGGGATGTTGTACAGATCGCACATACGAAGCAGATCGTTGTCGGTTTCGCTCATGCTGATCTTGGTAGCCGGGTCGCGGAAGAAAAGCAGCAGGTCAATCTCGTTGTAGGCCACCCGAAGGGCGATCTGCTCGGCACCGCCCTGAGAACCGGGCATCATCCGTTCGATCTCCAGCCCCGTAGCCTCGGAGATAAACTTTCCCGTTATGGATGTTGCGCAAATGGAATGCTTGCTGAGAATACCGCAATAGGCTATGCACAGTTCTGTCATCAATTCTTTTTTTGAGTCATCCGCAATGATTGCAATTTCCATAAAAATCTCCTCCGGCTTCGTAATGATCGGTCTCCGCTTTTTGAAGGTACCGAAACTATTATACCAGAAATTGGTGGCGTTGTCAATGGTATTCGGGCATTTTTTCAAAAAAAATCGACGGCTTTTTTGTATAGGTTGCCTATTGACAGAAGGGAAAAAATCCAATATAATGAAAACGACAGTTTGAGTCGGGAGGACCACACCCTCGGGGATAAGTGCCAACCGCCGCAGGTAAGCCCGCAGCCCTCCCAGATCATTTTGATGTGACGGAGAAAGAGGCCTATATGGCAAAAGTAAAGGCGTTTCTCGCCAAAAAGAACATCCGCATTTCGGCAAAAGTCTATTTTATAGACGCGATGGGTGCTATGGCACTGGGACTGTTTGCATCCCTGCTCATCGGAACCATTTTCAAGGCACTGGGAAATGCCATCTTCCCGGATTCCACCACCGATCTCTTCCATGTGATCGCTACCTATGCCGCCAACCCCTATGTATACGGGGCTGCCATCGGCGTCGCCGTGGCGACAAAACTGAAGGGCGATCCGCTGGTCGTCTTCTCCTGTGCCGCCGTGGGCGCCATGGGCGGACTGTTTGCCACCACCGTTGCAGGGGCAAGCTACACCGCAGGTCCTGCCGGCTCCTTCTTTGCCGTGCTGATCGCCTGTGAATTCGGCAAGCTGGTGTCCAAATCCACGAAGGTGGACATCCTTGTGACCCCTGCCGTAACGCTGATTGCCGGATTCGGTGCAACCTGGCTGCTTTGTCCCCTTGTGGCAAGACTGATCTACTATTTAAGAGAGCTGATCGAGTACGCTACCGGACGGGTTCCGCTGGTCATGGGCATCCTTCTTGCGGTGATCGTGGGAATGGTGCTGACTCTGCCCATTTCGTCCGCTGCCCTGTGCGCCATGATTTTTACCGCCGCCGAGGGTACGGTTTTGTCCGACAATCTGGCTCTTGCCGCAGGTGCCGCCGCCGTGGGATGCTGCTGCCAGATGGTGGGATTTGCCGTGATTTCCTTCCGGGAGAACAAATGGGGCGGACTTGTGGCTCAGGGACTGGGAACCTCCATGCTTCAGATGGGCAACATCTGCAAGCGTCCCCAGATCTGGATTGCTCCCACCCTTTCTGCGGCAATCTGCGGACCGCTGTCTACGGTGGTCTTCGGACTGCGCTGTTCGGGGGTCAATGCCGGCATGGGAACCTGCGGACTGCTTTCGCCCTGGCAGATTCTCATTGACATGAACTGGTCGGCTTCTGCCTGGATCGGGGTGCTGGTGCTGTGCATCGCTTTGCCCGCCGTCCTGTCGTTGATTTTCAACGAACTGCTGCGTCTGATCGGCTGGGTCAAGACCGGCGACATGAAGCTGGATCTGTAAATCCGAAAAAACCCACAAGGCAAGCCGCAGGCTTGCCTTGTGGGTTGTAACCTGTCGAAAAAACTAAAGTGATTAGCAAATTGCGCAAAAGTTTTCGTCCACCTTTTTTAAAAGGCGG
>JBJDZJ010000042.1:0-3760 GCA_051867915.1 Eubacteriales bacterium | reverse complement strand
CTTTGGACAATTTTACCTCTGTTGAGAAGGTAATTAGACTTTTTCGACAGCCTCAAACCTACAAGGCAAGCCGCAGGCTTGCCTTGTAGGTCGTTTTTATAGTATTTTTATCAAACGGGGGTCTAATGATTTCTTCTTATTCGGCGGTCTCGGTCTCCGACTCCCCGTCGATGTGGATCACCACACGGCGGCTGTTTTCGGCACCGACACTGAAGGTGGTCACGCCTGAAATCTTGTGAACCTCACTGTGGATGATCCGACGCTCGTAAGCCGACATGGGCTCCAGCGATACCGACTTGTGGGTCCGCAGAACCTTTGACGACATCCGTCTCGCCAGCGCACGGAGGGTCTCCTCCCGCTTGGCACGGTAGCCCTCGATGTCAACGACGATGCGGGTATAGGAGCGGTCGTCCTCCTCGTTTTCCTTCTTGTTGGCTGCCAGATTGACCAGATACTGGAGCTGATCCAGGGTTTCGCCGTGATGGCCGATCAGAACGGTGACGTCCTCGCCTCTGACATCAATCAGCTTTCCGTTTTCGGTGTCGGACATGGTAAGCGTGGCCTTCAGCTCCATGTCGTCGATCAGCTTTTTCAGGAAGGCAAGTCCCAGATCTGCGGGGGTCTGCTCGTACACGGCACGGATTTTTGCAGGCGCTTCGCCGAATCCGAGGAATCCCTTCTTGGGCTCGGCAAGAATTTCATAGGTAATTTTGTCGGCAGGAACGCCAAAATACTGAACTGCCGCTTCCAATGCGGCGGCAACGGTTCTGCCGGTAGTAATCGTTTCCTGTTTCATATGGCTGTTATGTTCCTTTCTCATATTGTCTCGGTCAGCCTGCCCCGCCTGCCCGACCCGATGGGGACGGGAAAAGGGCGGAACGGTCTGCCGAATTTTATTTTTTCTTTTTACGGGGACGGTCGCTTTCGTCCTTTTGCTTCGGAATGTCTTTTTCGGCACCCTGACTGCCGTTTTTGTCGTCCGTGTCGTTGTCCTGCTCACGGGAATCCAAAGGAAGCACGGGCAGATCAACGGGATCGTCGTCGTCAATGTGGTGCAGGGAAACATACTTCTTTCCGGGAATCACCCGGCTGTCGGTTGCCATGGTTTTACCCGACTTGCCTCTCATGGCCCGTTCGGCTTCCTTGTAGTCTTCCTCGGTGAATTTGGGCGCCGGGAACAGGGCGCGCAGAACCAGCTGCTGGAGGACGCCCAGAAGGTTGTTGAACATCCAGTAGATGCCCAGCAGTGCGGGGAACATGAAGGTGAATGCGGTGGACATGGCAGGCATGGACAAATCCAGGATCCAGTTGGAGCAGCCCGTTGCGGCATCCTGCTGAACATAGGACAGCTTTCGGGTCAGCTTCGAGGACAGGAAGATGGTGACGAAGGTCAGAATCGGGATCAGCAGATACCAGTTGAAGGCAACGGTGGGAGTGACGGACAGGTCAAAATTCAGTCCGAACAGGGAAAAGTCGGGCAGATCCTTCTCGGCAAGCGAGGTGAAGGAACTGACATCCACATCTCCCGCAATCTCGGCAACCTTCGCCTGAACATTTGCAAAATTTTCGCCCTTCAGATAGGTCATGGCCTGAAGAGAGTCAATCGTTTTTTCAATGCCGTTCAGCTCTTTGACGGCATTCAGAACAACATTCAGCGCATCCTTGGTGACGCCGCAGATATACTGAAGGGGGTTCCGGATTACATTGTACAGGGCAATAATAATGGGGAATTGCAGGAGCATGGGAAGACATCCCGCCATGGCGTTGAAGCCTTCGGATGCGTAAAATTCCTGAATTTCCTGGTTCATCTTCTGCTGCGATTCGGCGTCGGTCTTGCCTGTATACTTTTTGCGGATGGCGTTGACCTTCGGCTGCAGCTTGGCCTGCTTTACCTGATTTTTTTGCTGTTTGATGGAAAAGGGAACCAGCAGAATCTTGAACAGCAGTGCGAACAGGAAGATGGCAAGCAGATAGTTGCCCGTAATGCTGTTGAAAAAGCCAAGTACCTTTCCCAGAAGGCTTAGAATCCAATCAATCATCGAGTTGTGTGATTCCTTTCATACGGTCAATGGGCGGTGGTTTGGGGATCAATCAAATGGAAGTGACGGAGTCGGCAGAGGGCTTTCCTGCCGACAGAACGGCGCAAACAGGGGATTCAGGGGTGAGAATCCTTGCTTTCGGGCTTCATTTTTCGCCTTTTCCGCCTGTTAATCGGGACGGGATCGTACCCGCCCTTCCCGAAGGGATTGCATCTCAGCACCCTCCAGACGGTAAGGCAGAGTCCCCGGACGGCTCCCCATTCGGCAAGTGCTTCCAGCGCATAGGCGGAGCAGGTGGGGGTGAAACGGCAACAGGGAGACTTGTGAGGCGATATGAACCGCCGATAAAAGCGGATGGGTTGTGACAGAAGCCAGACGGCGGGATTTTTCATGTCAGCAGACCTGCCTTCTTCAGAGCGTAGATCAGCTGCTTTTCCGCATCGGTGGATTTGGCGGTGACAGACGCCTCTCTGGCAACCAGCACAATCAGGAATCCCTGCCGCATCTGACCGCTTTTCATGGCGGCGGACAGTCCCGCACGCAGGACCCTGCGGGCGCGGGAGCGTTTGACGGCGTTTCCCAGTTTTTTGGAGGTGGTGATTCCGATCCGATTGATCTTTTTTTTCTCGGGATTTTGCTTTTTTAATAGACTTGCATGGCGATCGGGAAGGACATAAAGGATAAAGGTCGGACAAACCACCTTCGTTCCGCCCTTGTATGCCTTTACAAAAAGATGATTTTCACAGATTGCGTGAAATTTCATGATGTCGGATGCCTTTCTTCTCGCCGTGTTCGGCATTTACGGGAAAACCGTCACGATCCGTCGCCCGATCGCAGGACAACCTCACATAAATGCCCTTTTACTGAAAAAACCCCCGACTATGTCGTTGAACATACATCGGCGGTTTTTACTGTGCAGATGGTTCTGATCAATAGGTCAGGGTAACTCTGCCCTTCTGACGGCGTCTTTTCAGAACCTTCCGACCGTTCGCGGTAGACATTCTCTTACGGAAACCGTGAACTTTATTTCTGGTTGCCTTCTTAGGCTGATATGTTCTCTTCATGCTTCTTGCACCTTCCTTTCAATGCACTGAAATTGCCGGGGCCTGTCCAAATCCGGACAAACGGCGGCACCGATCCACTTTGCGACTAGATTATTATATATGGAAAGCACCGATTTGTCAAGTCCTTTTTGAAAAAAAGTTGTAAATTTTTCGAAAAAATCGGCGCATAATCTGCATATAAGCCCCGACATGCCGATATCCCATACTTTGACTCCCGAGAGGGAGGCTTGGCGAGCCGGAACCTCATCGGGGACAAATCCGAGCATGGGGGAGGGAGGGTACGCCATGTTCAACTCCTTCCTTCATCCTACGGAAAAACCTCCCTCAGAGAGGGAGGCACGGCGAGCCAAAGACTCCGAGGGGACAAATCCGAGCGTGGGGGAAAGGGACTTCGCCTCTGTCATGGGAGGCGGAACGCCGATCGCATAGGAGATGGGGGTTCTCAGGGGAAGAACCCTGGGTTCTTCCCCTGAGCGTCTCTTTGCGAGACTTTCTCCACGTGGAGAAAGTCGGAAAAAAGATAAAATCCAATTTCTCGGCGTAAGACGAGAAATTGTACCTTGAAAAAGGTGTATTCTTGTAAGCAAAAATGAGTATTCAGGGAGGGCAACCGCAAGGGCTGCGCCCTTGCGCTGAACCATCTCAAACGCCGAAGTT
>JBJDZJ010000041.1:0-19847 GCA_051867915.1 Eubacteriales bacterium | reverse complement strand
CAGATTTCCCCTTCCTTTTCGGAAGGGGAAATTTCGAGTCTGTTAAGAATTTTTTCGTTTTTCTCTTGAAATCTCCTGAAAAATATGGTATACTATAATGAATGATTATGCGAACACGGGAGGACGCTCATATGACGGATATAGAAAAGCGGATCCGGCATCTTCGGGATGTGGTTGCCTATCACAGTCGGAAGTATTATGTGGAGGATCAGCCCGAAATCTCGGATTTTGAATACGACAAGCTCTTCTATGAACTGAAAGCATTGGAGACCGAGCATCCCGAGTATTATGACCCCAACTCCCCCACCGTTCGTGTGGGAGGAAAGGCGCTGGACAAATTTGAAAAGATTACCCACAGTGTTCCGCTCAAGAGCCTGACCGATGTCTTCTCCTATGAGGAGCTGACTTCCTTCTGCGACGGTCTGGAAAGGGAGTACGGTCCTACCGTCTATTCGGTCGAATGCAAAATCGACGGACTGTCCTGCGCCATTCGGTATGAGGGCGGGGAGCTGATTTATGCCGCAACCCGAGGCGACGGTCTGGTGGGCGAAAAGATTACCGAGAATATCCGAACCATTCCTTCCGTTCCGCTGAAAATTCCCTATACGGGCATACTGGAGGTCAGGGGCGAGGTCTATATGCCCCGGAAATCCTTTGAAAAACTGAATGCCGAGCGGGAGCAGAATGAGGAGCCGCTGTTTGCCAATCCCAGAAATGCGGCGGCTGGGTCCCTTCGCCAGTTGGATTCTGCCATTACCGCAAAGCGGAAACTGGACATCTTCATTTTCAATCTCCAGTTCTGCGATCGCCCCTTTGAAAGCCATATTGAAACTCTTGAATTCCTGGAGGAACAGGGATTCAGGGTAATTCCGTTTTATAAACGGGCGGAGAACTCCCGACAGATCATTGAACAGATCGAAAAGATCGGAGAGATGCGTTCGGGTCTGCCCTTTGACATCGACGGCGTCGTTATCAAGGTGGACTCCCTTGCCAAACGGATTGAAATCGGAGAGGGAAGTTCCACCCCCAAATGGGCGGTTGCTTATAAATTCCCGCCTGAACAGGTACAGACAAGGCTTCTGGATATTACCGTTCAGGTGGGACGGACGGGCGTCCTGACACCGGCGGCAGAACTGGAACCGGTTCGCCTTGCGGGAAGTACGGTCAGCCGTGCAACCCTTCACAATATAGATTTCATCCGGGAACGGGATATCCGCATCGGTGATCTGGTCACCGTCCAGAAGGCCGGGGACATCATCCCCGAGATTGTGAAAGCAGATGTAAACGCCCGTGACGGCAGTGAAAGGATTTTTGAGATGCCTGCCTTCTGCCCCGCCTGCGGCGCTCCTACCGTACGGGATCCGGAGGAAGCGGCAGTCAGATGTACGGGAGTCAATTGCCCTGCACAGCTTCTTCGGAATCTGATTCACTTCGCCTCCAAGGACGCCATGAACATCGACGGACTGGGACCCGCCCTTCTGAAGAATCTGCGGGACAACGGTCTGGTTCATACCGTTGCCGATCTGTACAAGCTGAATGCTGAAGAACTTGTTTCGCTGGATCGGATGGGAAAAAAGAGTGCAGAGAATCTGATTGCGGCAATTGAACGCTCCAAATCGGCAGGTCCGGCAAGACTGTTGTATGCTCTCGGGATCCGTCAGGTTGGGGAAAAGGCGGCGGAGGCACTGGTGTCCAGGTTTGCTGATCTGGATCGCTTCTTTGATCTGACGGCGGAGGAACTGACTTCGGTAGACGACATCGGTGAGATCACGGCGGAGAATATTGTGGAGTTTTTTGCCAACCCCTCTGTACGCGCGCTGATAGATGAACTGAAATCCGCCGGCGTTGTCACAAAGGCAGATGTGGGTCAGAAGACGGTGGACGACCGCTTTTCGGGTATGACCTTCGTTCTGACGGGAACCCTTCCCACCATGACCCGCAGTCAGGCGGAAGAAATCATCAAACAATACGGAGGAAAAACCTCTTCATCGGTTTCCAAGAAGACATCGGTTGTCCTTGCCGGAAGTGAGGCCGGCAGTAAGCTGACCAAGGCGGAGGCTCTTGGCATTCGGATTATTGACGAACAGGAATTTTTGAATTTGGTAAAATAAGATGCTGTTTGATAATGTTAAGATTTATTTGAAGGCAGGAAACGGCGGCAACGGCTGCGTATCCTTCCATCGGGAAAAGTATGTTTCCCACGGCGGCCCTGACGGCGGTGACGGCGGCAGAGGCGGCAATATCATCCTTCATATTGATGAAGGCGCCAATACGCTGACCTATTTCAAGTACCGCAGAAAGTTCGTTGCCGAAAACGGTGGCGACGGAATGAAGAGCAAGTTCCACGGAAAGAACGGAGAGGACATCATCCTGCCCGTTCCTCCCGGAACGGTGGTCAAGGATCCCGAAACCGGACTGGTTATAAAGGATATGTCGTCCTGTGAGGATTTTGTCATCTGCAAAGGCGGAAAAGGCGGCTGGGGAAACCGGCATTTTGCCACCCCTACCAGACAGATACCCCGTTTTGCAAAGTCGGGTATCAAGGGAGAGGAAAAAGAGGTTCTGCTGGAACTGAAGCTGATTGCCGATGTGGGACTTGTGGGATTCCCCAATGTGGGCAAATCCTCCATCCTGTCCATGATTTCCGGAGCGCACCCCAAGATTGCCAACTATCATTTCACCACACTGGAACCTAATATCGGCGTTGTAGAGGTGGATAAGGATCAGGCGTTCGTGGCAGCGGACATTCCCGGTTTGATTGAGGGCGCCTCCGACGGTGCGGGACTGGGACATCAGTTCCTTCGTCATGTGGACCGATGCCGTCTGCTTCTTCATGTGGTGGATGTTTCGGGAAGCGAGGGACGGGATCCGGTGGATGACATGATCGCCATCAACGAGGAACTGCAAAGATACAGTCCGGAGCTTGCCAAACGCCCTCAGATTGTGGTGGCAAACAAAACCGATCTGTTGCCTGTTGATGCCGATCTCACGGATTTTGAGGACTATGTGCAGATGAAGGGCTATGATCTGATTTATGTCTCTGCCGCCACCTCCGAAAACATCCGTGAAATGGTGGTAAAGGCATATGAAGCATTGAAGAATCTTCCGCCTGTTACTGTGTATGAAAGCGAATATGTGGCTCCGAAAGCCTATGAAGAAAAGGGCGATCACAGTATCACCATTACGAAAAACTCCGACGGTGTCTATGTGGTTGAGGGCGAATGGCTTTACAACCTGATGGGATCGGTGAATTTTGAGGATCGAGAGTCGCTGAACTACTTCCAGAGGGTTCTTCGTCAGTCCGAAGTCATAAAAAAACTGGAGGATGCGGGCGTTAGCGACGGAGATACCGTCAGCATTTACGATTTTGAATTTGATTTCATAAAATAAGCATATTTTCCGAACATCGGGAGGGAAGGATCCGGGAAATGGAATATTTTAAGGAAATGCGTCAATTGGTCGGACACAGACCCCTGCATTTGATCGGTTCCGGCGTCCTGCTTTATCGGGATGGGAAGATTCTGCTTCAAAAGCGTTCGGATGACGGGTGCTACGGAAAGCACGGCGGCATTGTGAATATTGAAGAGAACACCGAAGATGCCGTCCGGCGGGAGGTTCTGGAGGAGATCGGCGTGAATCTGGGAAGAATCCGACTGTTCGGAGTTTACTCCGGTCCTCAAATGACCGTGACCTATGCCAACGGCGATATCTGCAACTATGTGGATGTGGTTTATATTTCCGACGATTTTTCCGGCGATGCCGTTCCGGACGGTCAGGAGGTGGACGGGCTGGAATGGTTCGATTTTGATGATATCCCGGACAACCTTCATCCCACCGACCGTCAGCCCATTTTGGATTTTGTAGCTTATATGTTGAAGGACAGACCATGTTAAATAAGCTGATTCAGGCGAATGCCTATTATGAACAGATTTGTCAGCAGTTGTTGTCTCCCGATGTAATCGGAGATCACAGACTGTATACGAAGCTTCTTCGTGAACAGAAAGCAATGTCTCCTTTAATCGAGACATACCGTCAGTATCGGAAGTATTGCGAGGATCTGGATGCCTCCAAGGAACTGCTGACCGAGGAAAACGACCCGGCGACAAAACAGATGCTTTCGGAGGAACTGCGCTCTGCCAAAGAGGGAATGGCATCCTCACTTGAAAAACTGAAAATCCTTCTTTTGCCTAAGGATCCCAACGACGACCGGAATGTGATTGTTGAAATCCGTGCCGGAGCCGGCGGAGAAGAGGCCGCTCTGTTTGCATCCGATCTCTATCGGATGTACACGATGTATTCGGTCTCCAGCGGATTTTCCTATGAACTGCTGTCTTTGAATGAAACCGGACTTGGCGGCTACCGTGAAATTTCCTTTTTGGTCAAAGGAGAGGGAGCCTATTCCCGTTTCAAGTTCGAAAGCGGAGTTCATCGGGTTCAGAGAGTCCCCGAAACCGAGTCGCAGGGAAGAATCCAGACTTCCACCGTCACGGTTGCCGTACTGCCCGAGGCAGAGGATGTGGATGTGGTCATCAATCCCGAGGATCTGACCATTGAATCCTGCAAGTCCAGCGGTGCCGGCGGACAGCATATCAATAAAACCGAGTCTGCCGTTCGGCTGACTCATAAGCCTACCGGAATTGTGATTGAATGCCAGCAGGAAAGAAGCCAGCTCCAGAATAAGGAAAAGGCCATCCGCATGCTTCGTGCAAAGCTGTATGCCATGAAGAAGAATGAGCAGGACAGTCGGATTGCCAGTCAACGGAAGAGTCAGGTGGGAACAGGAGATCGGAGCGAAAAAATCCGCACCTATAATTATCCCCAGAGTCGCATCACCGATCATCGGATCGGGATGACCCTTCACTCTTTGGACAGCTTCATGAACGGCAATCTCAATGAAATGATTGATGCGCTGATCACGGCCGACAGTGCGGAAAAACTGAAAAACAGCGATAACGAATAAGAATTCTGCCGATAGCAGACTGCGGCAGATGAAGATATGGACCCTGATATGAGTATAAAAACCGAAATTGTCCGTTCTGACGATGATAACGGACTGCAAAGAGCGGCTGAAATCATCCGCCGCGGTGGATTGGTTGCCTTTCCGACCGAAACAGTTTACGGTCTCGGCGCCAATGCGTTGATGGAGGATGCCGCCGCAAAGGTATATGCCGCAAAAGGCAGACCTTCGGACAATCCCTTGATTGTCCACCTTGCCGATGCGTCCGATGCCAATAAATACTGTTATACCACCGATCTTTTCGAAGCATTGGCGGAATGCTTCCTACCCGGTCCCCTGACGCTGATTCTTCCCAAAAGGGAAGTGATTCCCAAAGGGGTAACCGGCGGTCTTGATACCGTCGCCATTCGGGTTCCTTCCAATCCGATCGCCAATCGGCTGATCCGCCTTTCGGAGGTACCCATTGCCGCACCGTCGGCAAATCTCAGCGGAAAACCGTCCTGTACCACCTTTGCCCATGTGGCGGAGGATATGGACGGGAGAATTGACATGATCATCGACGGCGGAAACTGTCAGATCGGACTGGAATCGACGATTCTGTCGCTGACAGGCAATCGGATCGTCATGCTCAGACCGGGCGGTATCACCGGGGAAATGCTGGAAGAAAAGGGATTCTCGGTCACGCTGGATAAGGCTGTTACCGAAAAACTTGCCGATAACGAGCGTCCTATGGCGCCCGGGATGAAATACCGCCACTATGCGCCGAATGCTCAGGTGATTCTGCTGGACGGCGACGACCGCACCGTGGAGGACTTTATGCACGGCTATCTGAACGATCCGTCCGTGGCGCTGATCGGATTTGATGAGTATTCGACTCTTGCCGGCGGTAGCAATGTCTGTCTGATCGGAAGGGAGTGCGATCAGCAGACCCAGGCAAACCGTCTGTTCGATCTGCTTCGAAGTTTTGACCACCGTCCGGATGTTAAACGGGTTTACTGTAAACTGCCCGACAGGCATGATCTGGGACTTGCCATCTACAACCGAATGCTGAAGGCATCCGGCTATCAGATTCAGAAACTGTAATTTTTTTGTTAGGAGAGACCTATGGCGAAGAAGAAAAAAGGGACACAGCAAATCGTACCCGATGCCGTTGCACCTGTGGTGGATCAGCCGATTACCGAAACCATCGAGAAAAACTATATGCCCTATGCCATGTCGGTGATTATATCCCGTGCCATCCCGGAAATCGACGGCTTCAAGCCCTCCCATCGCAAAATTCTGTATACCATGTTTAAAATGGGACTTCTTACAGGACCCCGTACCAAGTCTGCCAATGTAGTGGGACAGACCATGCACCTGAACCCTCACGGCGACGCTTCTATTTATGAAACGCTGGTGCGTCTGACCAGAGGAAACGAGTCCCTTCTGCATCCCTTTGTGGATTCCAAGGGCTCCTTCGGCAAGCAGTATTCCTCTGACATGGCATATGCGGCTTCCCGTTATACCGAGGTCAAGCTGGATCCCATCTGCAATGAGATCTTTCGGGGCATCGACAAGAATGCCGTAGATTTTATTCCCAATTATGACAATACCACCACCGAGCCGGTGCTTCTGCCCACTTCCTTCCCCAATATTCTGGTCTCCCCCAATATGGGCATTGCCGTGGGTATGATGTCCAAAATCTGTTCCTTCAATCTTGCGGAAGTCTGCGACGGAACCATTCAGATCCTGAGAAATCCCCATACCGATGTGGATCAACTTCTGGATATTATCAAGGCCCCCGATTTTCCGGGCGGCGGTCTGCTCATCTATAACCGCAAGCAACTTGCCGATATCTATGCAACCGGCGTCGGATCGGTAACACTGCGGGCAAGATATACCTATGACAAGGAGTCCAACTGCATCGACATTCTGCAGATTCCCTATTCTACCACCCTTGAAATCATCATGAAAAAGCTGGTGGAACTTGTCAAGAACGGCACGCTGAAGGAAATCACCGACTTCCGTGATGAGATTGACCTGTCCGGCTTCAAGCTGACACTGGATCTGCGCAGAGGCGTCGATCCCGATCAGCTTATGAACAAACTGTTCAAACTGACCGCGCTTCAGGATAATTTTTCCTGTAATTTTAATGTTCTGATCGGAAATGTACCAAAACAGTTGGGAATTCTGGACATCATCAAGGAATGGATCAAATTCCGCATGACCTGCGTTCAAAGGGAACTCGGTTACGATGTGCAGAAGAAAAAGGATCGGCTCCACCTTCTTCAGGGACTCGGAAAGATTCTGCTTGACATCGACAAGGCCATTCGGATCATCCGTCAGACGCCCAATGAAAAGGATGTGGTTCCCAACCTGATGAAGGGCTTCGGAATTGATGAAATTCAGGCGGAATTCGTTGCCGAAATCAAGCTTCGCTATCTGAACCGGGAATACATCCTCAAGAGAACCGACGAAATTCAGGCGCTGACCGATGAGATTGCCGACCTGGAGGATCTGATTTCGTCCGAGGCACGGCTGAAAACCTATATCGCCAAACAGCTTCGCGAAATCAAGGCCAAATACGGAAAGCCCCGCATGACCCAGCTGATCTATGAAGAGGATCTGGTGGAATATGTGGAAGAGGAGACAGTGAACAATTTCCCCGTCCGTCTGGTTTTCACAAGGGAAGGCTACTTCAAGAAGATTCCCATTCAATCCATCCGCCCCGGGGATGAACACAATCTCAAAGAGAACGACGAGATTCTCATAGAGGAAGATGCCGAAAATACCGACGATCTGATCATTTTTTCCGATAGGGGACAGTGTTATAAAGCATCCGTCGATCAGTTTGACATGAGTAAGGCCGCCGCCAGAGGGGATTATGTTCCGGCAAAGCTGGGATTCGATCAGGGTGAGAAGGCCATCTACATGAAGTCCTTCCACGGTGAGGAGGACAAGGGTAATTTCGTATTCCTGTTTGAAAACGGGAAGGGCGTCAGAGTCCCCGTGTCCGCCTATTCCACAAAATCAAACCGCAGGAAGCTGACCGGCGCATACAGTGATCTTTCTCCTGTCGTTGCCGTTGTGTATGAAAATAAGGCTACCGATCTTCTGATCCTTTCGGACGCCGGCAGAGCCATTCTGATTTCGTCCGACCTGATTCCGATTAAGACAACACGGACTTCACAGGGTGTTACGGTTTTCAGCCTGAAGGACAATCAGAAGATTGTCAAAGTGGTTCCGAACTATCAGCAGGCATCGGAAGGAAAATCCTGTCGGAAGCTGAAGATCCCCGCAACCGGCGTGGTATTCGGAAGCATGGAAATCGGCGATAATCAGACAAAACTGTTCTGATTTTCATATATTTTCGAGAAAATCATTAGGAAGGAAAGGAGTATATTCATGTCAGGAAAGAACAACAATCGGAATAATCTCCCTGCCGATCGTTTTTGGGTTCGTCTGGTTTGCGGAATTCTGGGATTCGTCATGGTTTTCGCCATCGTGTTGATGTTGATACAGACGATTGCGTCATCCGCATCCTATGCACCGGCTTCTGTATCCTCAGGCGCCGACCTTACGGATACCGAAATCAGCGTTGGGCTTTGTTACGGCGATACTGCCGTACAAAGCTACACGCTGGCATCGGCAGGAGGATTTCTGCTCTATGACAGCTCCGATAACCTTCTGTTTGAGTCTTCCAATACATCGCTGATTCTCTGTTCGGACAGCAAACTGACCTTTGTCGGAGATGAGATTTCGGTCTCGGATCAGGGAATTCCGGTGACGGAAGAGTATCATGTCCAGATCAATGCCTTCGGATTTCGCACCGGCAGTTCCGGATCGGGCGTGGATAACCCCGCCCTCATCAATCCGCCGGATTCATCCGGACAGGGCGGAATGGAGAAACTGACGAAAAACACCATTGATCAAAAATTGCAGGATCTTCTGGATTCCGACCTGCTGACCCCCTATACAAACAGTATTTTCCCCGCCTATTCGAAGGGTAGCTATTCTATCCGCCTGGGACAGTTTTCCGATCGGGAATCGGCAGAGGCGTTCATGAAGAAACTGGATCAACTGCTGGTCATGGACGCTTCGGTAGTTTCGTCCAATGAAGAAGGATTTACGGTGATCGACGGAAACGACCATTCGGTGGTCTTTGAAATTGCAACCTCAGACCGATCGGTCCATCTGAAAGCCAAGCAGGGATCGCTGACCGATTTGAATGCAAAGAATTACAACGGGTATTTTACCTTTATCAGAAAACAGACCGGTATGCCCGGGTTGAATGTGGTGAATACCTTTTCCATGGAGGACTATATCTCCGCCATTCTGCCGTTGGAAGTATCGGAAGACTGCCCCGGAAGTGCCGCAATGGCCATGGCAGTGGTTCTCCGGACGAACGCTTACCGAATGCTCGGCAGGCATGACGCCGACGGTTTTGATGTCTGTACCGATCCTCATTGCCATGTGTATAACGGCAATCTGGTAACAGAATCGAAACTGAAAGGCTGTGTGGAAGAAACGGCAGGTCAGATCCTTTTGTATGGAAAAACGCCCATTCATGCACTCTATAATGTTTCATCCGGTGACTCCATTGTGTCGGCAGAGGAAGCACTGGGACTTACCGACTACCCGTATCTGACATCTAAGAAGACCGTTTGGGAATCATCGGCAGAGTGGGAAGCCGATCTTTCACCCGATGCTTTGTACAGAATGCTCGTTCGTTCGGGATACGGGAATATCACTTCGGATATTGTCGGTGTCACGGTTGACGGTCAATCCGAAGATTCGGGGTATGTAACAAGGCTTGTCCTGACCGATCGGTTTGGTGAAACTGCCGTGATAGAAGGATCGGAAAAGATCCGTCAATTGTTCGGAGCAAATCTGCCTTCTGCCAAATTCACGGTATCGGTTTCCGACGGATCGGACGGAATACCGTACGGAACCTTCCGATTTGTGGGCAGCGGATCGGGCAGCGGTATCGGACTCAGTATTACCGGAGCGATGGCGCTTGCCGATATGGGCTATACCTATGATGCAATCCTTCTCAGTTACTATGTCGGAGTGACGATTCACAGTCAGAAGGAATAGGTTCATAAATCAAAACACCTGTCAAAAGGTCAACTTTTGACAGGTGTTTTTGTATTTACGCAACAAAGCGGTGCCGAAAACACTTCTGAATCAGCTGTTTTTCTCTTCCTCGTCCCCGCCCGAATCTTCGCTTTTGCCGGCAGTTGCACCCTTTCGGCGAACAGACGCCAGAGGGTTTTCCTGCATGGCTTTTTCCATACCCGAACTGCTGACATGGGTATAGATCTGGGTGGTGTTCAGCTGTTCGTGACCGAGAATATCCTTGAGCATACGGACATCCACCTTCCCGGTCTGATACATCAGGGTAGCCGCCGTGTGGCGAAGCTTGTGTACCGACAGCTTCCGATTGCCCAGTCCTGCGGCATCCAGATACTTGTAGACCATTGCCTGAACGGTCTTGTTGCTGATTCGGTTTCCTCTGCTACTGACATACAGGGCGTGCTTGTCCTTGATCTCCACCGTTCCGCGGTGCAGAAGCCAGGCAGATATTGCCGATTTGCAGGCATCATTGAGATAGATAATCCGTTCCTTGCTGCCTTTTCCGACGACTCTGATTGACCTGAGGTTCGGATCCAGATCCCGAAGATCAATTCCCACAAGTTCGGAGAGACGCATACCGCAGTTGAGAAACAGGGTCAGAATGCAATAATCGCGAATAGTGTTCTTGGAATTTGTATCTTTCTCCACTGCTTCCAGCAGGCGAAGAGCTTCCTCCTCAGACAGAAATTTCGGCAGAGAGGGTTTGATGGAAGGGGATTCAATATTGCCGGTCGGATCGTCTTTAAAATAGTTCATTCTTCCGGTCAGATATTTGAAAAAACTCCGAAGGGAGGACAGCTTTCTGGCTCTGGCTCTTGCCTGGTTATTGCGGTCGCTTGCAACATATTGCAAAAAGTCGTAAATGTCTTGTCTGGTAATTTTGGAGCAGTAGTCTATATCCACATGGCTGATGTCCAGTTTGCCGAATTCCTCACTGTCTGTCGGAATTCCCTTGCGCTCTGCTTCCATAAATTGAAAGAACAGGGTAAGATCCAGAAGATACTGATCGACGGTCAGACGGCTGCGGTTTTGGATGGTGAGTTTATATGCGGCAAATTCATCAAGAATTTTGGGTAAGGTACTCATAAAAGTTCTCCCGATATTCAAATATTAAAGAATGATTCTTGTTTTGTTCACATTTATACGCTAAAATATAGATAGAAAGATCATTGATCGGAGACGAAACGGAATATGAAACAATTCTTCAAAGAAAACATTTCGCTGATAGTGCGGATGCTGGTCAATCAGTTGGCAATGACCATTTTCGGTTTTGTGCTGGCAATGGCGTGCGTCAATTCGGATTCCCTGCTTCTGCTGTCCAGCGTTCTGTCCATTGCCTTCTATCTCTTTTTGGTTTATTTCATGACCTATGAGCTTGGACAGAAAGACGGAATCCGAATCCATGCAGGGCGGCTTGCCTATAAGCCCATGCGGGGAGCCTTGATATCCCTGTGTGCAAACATCCCCAATATTGTCCTGGCCATTCTTGCGGTGATCGGAAAACTGTCCATTCAGGGACTGGGATTCTTTGAACGGCTTGATTCTCTCACCGAGGCGGAGTATGCGGCCTTATCGCCGACCTGGGCAATGAATCTTTATGGCGTATGTTCGTCTATTGCCGAAGTCATCCAGTGTATGTACAAGGGCTTATGCAAGGTTTTGTTCCCGGGCAATATTCTGACCCTGTTGTTCATACCAATTCCTGCAATTCTGATCTGCGGACTGGCATATCCTTTGGGAGTGCGTTACAGCAGCGGATTTCTGCACAAAGAGGATAAAAAGAATCGGACCGACCGATATAAGTAAGCCATTTCCCGATTGGCACATCATAATTTCACCCGTTACGGCGTATAGATTATTCATAATCTGTTGTGATGGGTGAAATTTTATGAAAAATCCAATTGTAAAATCCCTCGTATCGGCACTTCTTGCCGCCGTTGCAATCTGTCTTGCAACGGCAATCCTGCTTCTATGGCTCCTGCCTCTCTTCGGGACTATTTTAGCAGATAACCGACAAACTGTCAAGCCCGTAGAAACAAAAAAAACGATTATTCTCGATCCCGGACACGGCGGCGAGGATTCGGGAGCCGTAGGAGTGAACGGCAGTTATGAAAAGGATCTGAACCTTTCGCTGGCATTTGTGATGCGGGATCTTTTGACACTTGCGGGATATACGGTGATTATGACCCGTGAAACCGACGAACTGCTGTACGATCCCGATGTGAATCTTACCAAAAAATCGCAGGATCTGAAAAATCGGCTGAATTTTGAAGATCTCTATCCCGATGCCATTTTCGTCAGCATCCATATGAATAAGTTTCCCGTTGAAAAATACAGCGGCCTTCAGGTTTATTATTCCCCGAACAACAGCCAAAGCAGGGAACTGGCGTCTCTTCTTCAAAGCGAGGTACGGGAAAAACTTCAAACCGATAACAAAAGAGAGATCAAACCCGCCACCTCGTCCATCTACATACTTGATCATATCCGGATTCCTGCAGTCCTCGTGGAGTGCGGATTTCTGTCCAATGCGCTGGAGGAAGCCCTGCTTCGGGATGAGGGCTATCAAAGACAGCTTGCGATGGTTTTGTGCGTGGCCATTCGGGATTATCTGAACGACGGCAGTATGCAGGAGACTTCGAGATCATCATGAAAGGAAGATCGGACGGAGATCGTCACTCCGATCCGATTCATCAAAAGGAATATGAAAACAGCAAAATCCTATTTTGAATGTACCGAATGCGGATACCGTACACCCAAATGGATGGGAAAATGCCCGTCCTGCGGGAAATTTTCCACCATGGAGGAGGTTTCCCCCCAGGTAGAATCGCAGGATACCGGCAGGAGCAGTTCAAGAGGAGGCATATCCTATGGCAATAAGACGGTCGCCTTTGAGAATATGGAAATGCCGGACTATATCCGTACCCAAACCGGAATGCCGGAGCTGGACCGTGTACTGGGCGGCGGAATTGTAGACGGATCGGTCGTTCTTCTGGCAGGAGAGCCGGGAATCGGAAAATCCACCCTTCTTTTGCAAATCTGTGATTCGCTGTCCTACGAGAACCGTGTCCTCTATGTTTCGGGTGAGGAATCCGGCGGACAGTTGAAATACCGTGCAGAGCGATTGAAAATAAAGGGGAAAAATCTCTACCTTCTGACCGAGACCGATGTGGATCATATCCTGTCGGAGATCGAGGAAGTTCACCCCACTTTTGTTATCATTGACTCCATACAGACGATGTATTGCCTCGGGATCCCTTCCGGTGCGGGCAGTGTTTCCCAGATCAAGGAAAGCACCATGCGCTACCTGTCGCTGGCGAAGAGCAAAGGAATCTCCTTCGTGATCGTCGGTCATGTGACCAAAGAGGGAAGCATCGCAGGGCCGAAGGTGCTGGAGCATATGGTGGACGCCGTCCTGTCCTTTGAGGGAGACAGGCAACATATCTTCCGCATCATCCGGGCAACCAAGAACCGGTACGGCTCCACCAATGAGATCGGTGTCTTTGAGATGACCGAAGAAGGACTTGAAGAGGTACAGAATCCCTCCGAAATGCTCCTGTCGGGCCGTCCCCGGAATTCATCGGGCAACTGCGCTGTCTGCACCATGGAGGGCAGCCGACCGATGATTACCGAAATCCAGGCGCTGGTGTCGGCAACCTCTTTTCCGGTACCCAGACGGACGGCGGACGGGGTGGATTACAACCGGCTTTGCCTGATTCTGGCGATTCTGGAAAAGAGGATGGGACTTCGCTTCAATGTAAACGATGTCTATATGAATGTCATCGGAGGCTTCCGTCTGGATGAGAATGCCGCCGATCTTGCCATAGCACTGACGCTGATTTCATCCTTCAGAGACCTTCCTCTCCCCGATGATCTGATTGCATTCGGAGAACTGGGGCTGTCGGGCGAATGCCGCAGTGTATCGTCGGTGGAACTTCGGGTGGCAGAGGCAGTAAAACTTGGCTTTTCTGAAATTGTGCTGCCCAAACGGAATTATGAAAAGATCAAGGATCGGAAATACCCTGACGGCGTTCATCTTCATCCTGTGTCCGGAATTTATGATGCCGTAAGAATTTTGGCAAAATCCTGAGCATTCCTATTGCAATTTTCAAAAAAATATGATATAATAATAAATATGGAAAATTACAGATATGCAACATCTGTGTTTTTCTGCTTTTCCCATTGGAAAAACAATAAGTAACGACTGAAAATGAGGTGTCACTATGCCATTTCCTACCGATATTGAGATTGCGCATCAAGCGAAAATGCGACCCATCGGCGAGATAGCCGAGAATCTGGGCATCCGTCCCGATGAACTGGAGCTGTACGGCAACTATAAGGCAAAAATCAACGACAGTTTTATCAAGCGCAACGCCGACCGTCCCAACGGCAAGCTGATTCTGGTTACTGCCATCAATCCGACCCCCGCAGGCGAGGGAAAAACCACAACGACCGTGGGTCTTGGAATGGCGATGAATCGAATCGGAAAGAAGACCGTCATTGCTCTTCGTGAGCCGTCTTTGGGTCCCGTTTTCGGAATCAAGGGTGGCGCTGCAGGAGGCGGATATTCCCAGGTGGTTCCCATGGAGGATATCAACCTCCATTTTACAGGAGACTTCCATGCAATTACTGCCGCAAATAATCTCCTTTGCGCCGTACTGGATAATTCTCTTCAGCAGGGAAATGAGCTGAACATTGACCCCAGACGGATTCTGTTCTCCCGTGTCACCGATACCAATGACCGCGCTCTGCGGAATATCGTCATCGGACTGGGCAAAAAGGTGGACGGAGTTCCCAGAGAGGATCATTTCATGATCACCGTTGCCAGTGAGATTATGGCGATCCTCTGCCTTGCCGAATCCATTTCCGATCTCAAGGAGCGTCTCGGACGCATTCTGGTCGCCTACACATATGACAACAAGCCGGTTTATGCAAAGGATCTGCGCTGTGTGGGATCCATGGCGGTGCTTCTGAAGGATGCCTTGAAGCCCAATCTGGTTCAGACGCTGGAAAATACGCCTGCTCTGATTCACGGAGGTCCTTTTGCCAATATTGCTCACGGCTGTAACTCGGTTCGGGCTACCAAACTGGCGCTCAAACTGGGCGATTACGCCATCACCGAAGCAGGCTTCGGTGCCGACCTGGGCGCTGAGAAATTCCTGGATATCAAATGCCGTCTGGCGGGACTGGCTCCCTCTTGCGTCGTGTTGGTCGCCACAGTCCGTGCGCTGAAGTACAACGGAGGCTTGAAGAAAGAAGAGCTTTCCGCCGAAAACACCGATGCTCTTCGGAAGGGAATCTGCAATCTGGAAGCTCACATCGACAATCTGAAAAAGTACGGTGTACCCGTAGTGGTTGCCATGAACCGTTTCGGAACCGATACAGAGGCCGAACTTGAGATTGTGAAGGAGTGCTGTCAGCGCAAAGGCGTTGAAGTTTCGCTGTCTGAGGTCTTTGCCAAGGGATCGGAGGGCGGTGTCGATCTGGCGGAGAAGGTTGTCCGTGCCTGCGAACAGGAAAGCCATTTTGCACCCCTTTATTCCGACGAACTTTCGATTTCCGAAAAGATTGAGAAGGTCGCAAGGGAGATTTACGGCGCAGACGGCGTGGTATACGATCCTTCCGCCGCCAAGAGCATTCGGGAAATCGAAGCCTTGGATCCCGCATACAGCCGGTATCCCATTTGTGTTGCCAAGACCCAGTATTCGCTGTCCGATGATGCAACCAAATTGGGGCGTCCCACCGGTTTTAAGCTGAATGTTCGGGAGGTCAAGCTGTCGGCAGGCGCCGGATTTGTGGTTGTTTTGACCGGAGCTATTATGACCATGCCCGGACTCGGAAAAGCACCTGCTGCCTATTTCATTGACATAGACGACGACGGAAACATCACCGGTCTGTCCTGATTCCTGATATGAAAAAAGAAGTACTTTATAAAATCCTGTCACATAAAACCGAGGAAACCGAATCTGCCGGTGCGCTTTTGGGAGCGCAGATCGGAAAAAACGAGTTTGTCGCCCTTTACGGCGATCTGGGCGTAGGGAAGACAGCCTTTGTCAGAGGCTTCGTTTCGGTGCTTGCACCGGATGCCGAGGTATGTTCTCCGACCTATTCCATTGTCAATGAATACGAAGGAAAAAAAGTCAGAATCTGTCATTTCGATGTCTATCGGATTGAAAGTGAAGACGATCTCATTTCCTGCGGTTTCTATGATTACGAAAACTGTATTATGATCGTGGAGTGGAGCGAACGGATTCCTTATGCACTGCCAAAGAAGTATGTGAAGGTTTCCATCAGCAAAATTGATGAGAATACCCGCATGATCTCCATCGAGCGGATTTCGGACAAATAACAGGGAAGGATAAGTCTGAATATGAAAATATTGGCGCTTGACTCATCTGCTTCAATCGCCTCGGTGGCGCTTTGCGAGGACGATTCCCTCATTTCGGAATTCTCTCTGAACGATCTGAACAAACACAGCGAGACTCTGCTTCCCATGCTGGAATCCATGCTGAAGTTGACTGGGATCGAGCTTTCGGAAGTGGATCTGTTTGCCGTGTCCAACGGCCCCGGATCCTTCACGGGCATCCGGATCGGGATTTCACTTATCAAGGGGTTGGCATTCGGATCGGGTAAACCCTGTATCGGGGTTCCGACGCTGGAGGCTCTGGCATATAACCTGTCCGGATCGGAGGGGCTGATCTGCCCCGTTATGGATGCCAGACGGGAACAGGTCTATAATGCACTTTTTGAAATGAAATCAGGCATATTGACCCGCCTTTGCGAGGATCGCCTGATTCCCGTTCGGGAGTTGTGCGATGAACTACAAAAACATTCGGAGCAGATTTATTTTGTGGGGGACGGATACGAGATGACGCTTGACTGTTCGGGATGTCCCGACAGTCATCCGACAAATTTCCGTGTGACGCCTCCTGCCGTACGGTTTGCCCATGCCTCAAGCGTTGCAAAAGCGGCGAGAATCAGATATCTGAACGGGCAAAAAGGTACCGACAGTGAGCTTTTACCGGTCTATTTAAGAGCGTCACAGGCAGAACGGGAAAGGCTTCAAAAAATATCGGAACAACAGACGGAATAAGAAACAGAAAAGGATGGTATGGTAAAATGAAGAAAAGGATTGCAATTGGCTGTGATCACGGCGGTTATGAGTTGAAACTGCCGATTCTGGCATATCTCAAAGAGGAAGGCTATCAGATTCTGGATATGGGATGCGACAGCACCGATTCGGTGAATTATCCCGTATATGCCGACAAGGTCTGCAATGCCATAACCGACGGAAAAGCGGATATGGGAATTCTGATCTGCGGAACGGGAATCGGAATGTCCATGGCCGCTAACAAGCATAAGGGAATCCGTGCCGCCGCTTGTGAGAATACCTATTCTGCCAGAATGACAAGAGCGCACAATGATGCGAATGTCCTTTGTCTCGGAGCCCGCGTCATCGGTGCAGGACTTGCAATTGATATGGTGGAGTTGTTCCTGCATACCGATTTCCTCGGCGGACGCCATTCCATCCGTGTGGATATGCTCAACGATCTGGATGCAAATTGATAGATTCATATAGGGGGACTTTCTTGCAAAGTCGATTTCCTGCAATAATCAATCAGAATAACGATCTCATTTGGAGGTATCTATTCCGAAGGAAACCAAATCCCTCCTGACAAAGGAAATATGCGGTAAAGAATTGAAAAGAAAGTATCAATTCAGCATTCCCATGTTGGCGCTCGCTTCTTTTTTTAGTTTGATTTTGTTTGTTATTTTCATTGCTGTCGCAATCAGTACCCTGTTGAGTCAATCCTTGCATACAAGTGATAAAGTATTGCGAATTGCCATATCTTTGGTGTTTTGCGTGCCATTCGCAATGTGTGTTGTGCTTCTGTGTCAGTTGTTTATTAGTTTGCACCGGATCGACAGAGGGGAGTTTGTCGTTGTGAAAGATAAACTGGATCAGATGCAGGACGGTCTGTTTTCATACCATCGGAAGCTTGAAAAGGTGTTCTGGTTTCGGGAATACGGAGAAGTGACGGTCGGTTCATCGGTTTTCAGTTATTTCTGCTTGGGGGATGAATTTTATCTGGTCGTATTCAAAACGAAAAATCCGTCGCCTCTGCTCGTATATAACACCAAATTATACGAATGGAAGGAATAAGGGGAAGCTTATGAACCTCATTCCCGTGAAACGATAGGTTAGATCTACGAGAGCTGTTGCAAATGGCTTTTTGCAACAGCTCTGTTCTGTTTTATGTCACCGATTGGAGGTCACAGAAAAAATGGATAAGCAAATGAATATGTCTGCGCTGATAACAGCATTTTTCAGAGCATGGCACTATGAAAATACCGAAAATCCGATCTTTTCCGACGAAAAGGTTCGGAATCTTATAACCGATGAAGAATATCGGGCAATTTCCGATACCGTACAGGACTGCATCGGTTTCATTTCCCCCGAAAAGAAAGATTCCTCTTCCAACTGTGAGGTAGCCCGACCGTTATTTACGCAGATCGTACCGACATATCTTGCAGGTGATGCTTTTTGTGAAGATGCCTTGACAAGAGCGGTGCGTACCGGTACCGAACAGTATGTTATCGTTGGGGCGGGTCTAAATACCTTTGCCTTTCGCAATCCGGATTTTTTGAACAAATATCCGGTATATGAGGTTGACGGTGCTGCGATGCAGGAGAACAAAATCAGGCGAATCGGTCGTGCCGGATGGAAAATCCCGGATAAGCTTCGTTTTGTTCCGACTGATTTCACGAAGGACGGTCTTGGTACAGAACTTTTGAAAGCGGGACATGATTCCAAGAAAAAGACTCTCTTTTCCTGGTTTGGCGCTGTTATGTTCCTTTATCGGGATGAAATTGAAAAGATTCTTGACCGTATCGCTTCAATTGCCGCCGACGGTTCAGATCTTCTTTTTGATTATGCCGATGCCGGGCTGTTTCTTTCCGATGAAAAATGGGTTCGGAATACCCTTGACATTTCCAAAGCCTACGGAATGGAAATTAAGTCGGGCTTTGATCCGTTGAGTATGGAATTGATGCTGTCGGATCACGGTTTTCTGGTGTACGACCATGTAAGCGGGGGTGAAATCCGAAACCGTTATTTTGCAGGCAGAACCGATGAACTGTCGGCATTTGAGCATATTGGTTTTGTCCATGCCGTTTTGAAGAAGTAAGTGAAAGGGCCTGACTGTCGGACAAATTCCCGATTATACACATAATCTTTCTGTATTTCGAATATAGTTTACCATTCACCGATTTCGGGAAGGATGGTAAACGATTTTGGAAAAATACAGTGGACTGAGCGATCGGGAGGTTATCGAAGCCCGTAAATTATACGGATCAAACGAGATTGCCGGAAAGGTCAAGCAGAGCTTCTGGAAGCAGTTGTTGGTAAACTTCGGAGATCCGATTATCAAGGTTCTGCTGATTGCACTGGCTTTGAATATCCTGTTTACACTGAGAAATTTCAACTGGTTTGAATCAATCGGCATACTGGTTGCCATTGCCACATCAACGCTGGTATCAACTATATCGGAATACGGAAGCGAGCTTGCTTTTGAAAAAATACAGCGTCAGGCGGCAGAGACTACCTGTCGGGTACTCAGAGAGAAACAGCAAATGACTGTTCCGATCTCCGAGCTGGTCCGCGGAGATTTGGTTTATCGGTTTGCCGGCGAGAAAATCCCGGCTGACGGAGAAATTCTGTCGGGGGCCATAACGGTCGATCAGTCTGCGCTGAACGGAGGAAGTACAGATGCAAGAA
>JBJDZJ010000040.1:0-20022 GCA_051867915.1 Eubacteriales bacterium | reverse complement strand
TCTCCTATCCCTTCACATTGGGCAGCGGTTCCGGCACCGGCGTGACGGTTTCCGGTACGGCGACCAGCTGGGGCAGTGCCACCGACGATGTGACCATTCAGCTCATTGAGAGCGGCGCATCCGAGGCCGCATATGAAGCGGTTGTCCAGGGCAACAGCGCCAGCTACTCCATTGCAGGCGTAGCACCCGGCACCTACACCATGAAGGTGATGAAGCAAAACCATGTCACCCGTGAGTATACCGTAACGGTGGGTGCGGAAAATGTAACGCAGGATGTCACCATCTGTCTGCTGGGCGATGTGACCGGAGACGGCAAGGTCAACGCAAAGGATTACAGCCGTCTGTATGCGCACATCAACAAGACAAATCTTCTGACGGGCTATGAACTTCTGTGCGCCGATGTGACCGTAGACGGAAAGGTCAATGCCAAAGATTACAGCCGTCTGTATGCCCATATTTCTAAAACCAACCCGCTCTGGTAAAGCAAATTTACCGCTCAAAAAGTCTTAACACCGATGTTTCTGCCCCATCCAATGGGGCAGGGACAGAGGTTTAAGAATATAAATCGCAGTGTATTCTGCGTCGCCGCTTTCGGGACTAAGCGAGACCCCGAAAGCAGTGTGTAAAAACTGTCCCGCAAATAAATTCTTAGGAGGAGCTTGGTCATGAACAAGCGAATCACATCCCTGCTGCTGTGTTTTGTGATGATCGTCTGTATACTGGCAACTGCAGTGCCGGCATTAGCGTTATCGACGGAAGACCCGATAACGGTTACGATTGATCCTGACAAAACGACAGTATCCCCCGGGGACACGGTAACCTATACGGTTAATATCGGTCCCGTAAAACGCCTGCAAAGCGTAAACTTCACCCTGATTATCCCTGACGGATTAACCTATGTATCCGGCAAGGAAGTTGACGGGTTGCAAGCTTTACTCGGAGCAGACAAGGCTGAGTACACGGACTCTACCAAGACGATGATTATCGGTGGAGGCGGAAGCTACAATTGCGACGGTACAACGGCTATTATGACATTTTCCTGCGTTGTCAATGAAGGCACCGCCGGAAAAACTCTGAAAATCGAGTTTGAGGACGACTATGATTTTTCGGATGATGACTACGAAACATATGTTACCACTATTGATACGGATTCATCTGCAATCACCGTCGCCGCTCCCCATGTCCATGTGTACGATCAGGAAACGCTCGATTTCCCCGTTTCCGAAGCGACCTGTACTTCACCGGCAGTCTACCACAAGAGTTGCGCATGCGGTGCAGAAGGAACCGAGACCTTCACATACGGTTCGGCTCTCGGTCACGAATACACCAAAAAGGTGGAAACTGAGGCTTATCTGAAGACTGCAGCTTCAAATTGCACGGAGTATAATGAATACTGGTTTGTATGCTCCCGTTGCGATGCCTGTGCAAAAGATGACGCTGCGGCAAGTGACAAGTATTTCACCAGTACCACCGCCGGCAATCACAGCTTCACGGAGAAGATTGAGGATGCCGCACACTATGTTGCAGGCACCGGTACGGACTGCCAGAGCGTGAAGAAGTACTACTATGATTGCGCATACTGCGATCTGATCGGTACTTCCACCTGGGACAGCACAACCTACGGTCCTCACAGCTATTCAAGCGAGTGGAGTAGCGATGAGTCCGGTCACTGGCATGAATGCACAATCTGCCATGACAAGGCTGATTTTGCGCCCCATACTCCCGGAGCAGAAGCAACTGAGACCACACCTCAGACCTGTACTGAATGCGGTTATGTTATCACTCCTGCACTGGGACATACGCACAAGATGACTAAGGTTGAAGCGAAAGCTCCTACCTGCACTGAGGACGGAAATGTCGAATACTACGTTTGCGACGGATGTGACAAGCTCTTTAAGGATTCTGAAGGCAACGAAGAAATCACTGCCGAAGAAACCGTTGTAGCGGCAGACGGACATCAGTACGAATGGGTAATCGACAAGGAAGCAACCGAAACCGAGGCAGGATCCAAGCACGAAGAGTGCAAGGTCTGCGGAGACAAGAAGGATGCTGTTGAGATTCCTGCACTGGGACATACGCACAAGATGACTAAGGTTGAAGCGAAAGCTCCCACCTGCACAGAGGACGGAAATGTCGAATACTACAAGTGTGACGGATGCGGTAAGCTCTTTGAGGATGCAGAAGGCAAGGTCGAGATCACTGCCGAAGACACCGTTGTAAAGGCATCCGGACACGAATACGAGTGGGTAATCGACAAGGAAGCAACAGAAACCGAAGCCGGATCCAAGCACGAAGAGTGCAAGGTATGCGGCGACAAGAAGGATCCTGTTGAGATTCCCGCAACCGGAACGGACGAGCCTGATATCCCTCAGCCTCCTCAGACCGGCGACAATAGCATGCTTCTTCTCAGCATTGCATTGATCGTCGCTGTTGGAGCCGGTGTAACCGGAACCGCTATTTACAGCAGAAAGAGAAAATCTTCTGCAAAATAATGTGTGACTGACACCAAGCCGGAGGCGGCGACGGCTAACTGCTGTCGCCGCCTTTGGGCATACCGTGAAGGGCTGTTCTTCCTGAACAGCTTCTCTCCAAAGAATCAAAACGCCGTTTTGATTCTTTGGAGAGGAAAAAGATAAGCAGGCGGTGAAATAGTATGGGTTTTCACGCTTTTTTGACAAATCTGTTCGGTTTTTCACCCAAACCGAAGCCGGCGAAGCATGATTTATCGGAAATCCGTTCGGTGTCTATTACCTGCGGACATATGGATTATTCCTACTGTTATTCCTTTCGGATTCACAGAGAGCAAGACAAATGGCTGTTTGATACAAAGTGTTTTACGCACGAACACGAATCGGAAACGGTGTTTGAAAACCGTGAAGTCAGCAGGGAAGAGGTGGACACTCTGTTTGAAATTCTGGATCACAGCGACAGCATTTCCCATGCGGAAAATTACAAATCACCCATGAAATCTCCTTTTATCGTCATGGACGAGACGACATACAGTTTTTGCCTGACCTTTTCGGACAAAAGTCGGTATATGACCCGCGATCAATCCATAGAGTTGGAATCCTTCTTTTACCGCCTTGCAGAAGACACCGTGTAATAAAGGAGATGATGGAATGACCGTATTACAGGAATACAAATGGCCATTCTGTGACGGATTCATTGCTTTTGACAGCACGATTCAAAAAATGAAGTCCGTACTGTGTAGTTGTGTATCGGAATAATTGCGGACCAGTTTACGATGTAAATGTTGTAAAAATGTTGTTCTGACTAAGAATCATACAGGAGGAAAATATAATGGCTTTTTTTGATAAACTAAAAAATCAGACCGCTGTTGCCGCCAAAGGAACGGTTGGACAGACATCTTCCAATGTCGGATGTAAAACCGAAAAAATCGTTTTTTCGGATATTCCCGAAACAATGGAAGCATTTAAGGCATTGCCACAGTCGGCTCTTTCCACGCCTTTTGATACAGCGGCACTGACCGTAATTGCACTGTGTCTGTATCCGTCCGATAGAGAGCTTTGCTATCAGATGCTGGACTGTCTGCGAGGTCCCAGGCCGATGAATGTGGCGGATAAACAGATCATATCCGACCGCTTCCGTGATAAAGAATATCTGCCGAGATCCTATTTTGAGGGTGCAACGCCGAATAACGATTATACGCCGACAGAACCCTATACGGTCGTAGTCAAGTCCGATCCTCACTCCTATGATGAAGCGGGTATCGCGAAGCTGTTCATCCCTTCTGGAGGTGCAGATGATCCCCGCCCCATCAAACTTCGTCAGGTGAAGGACGGTAAGTGGTATCTGTGGGAGCAGTATCTTCTGACCGGAATCCGTCAGCCTGAGAGCAGTAATCCATGGGCATGACCCTGTGAGGTATAAAATGAGAAAGACTATTCCATTGATATTGTTGTTAATATGGTTTTGCATATGTCCTTTCACGGTTTATGCGGCAGGGCCTCAGGCACCTGTGATAGAAAGCCAAATGCCCGACTGCTATATGGAATTGGGCAGTACCGGAATAACACTGTTCACAGATGCTTCTTCACCGGACGGAGGAAGGCTGGAATATCTGTGGTATTCATCTGATGTTGCCGAAATGGCATGTATCCGTGCCATTGACGGAGCGGAAGGTGAAACCTTTCAGGTACCGGAAATTCCGGGTGTCAAGTGGTATTGCTATGCCGTTTGGAATGTGGCACCCAATGGGGATAAGAGCGAACCGGTTTACAGCCGACTGATTCGGGTGGAGTTCTTTGAAGCGGAACCAACCGCAGTCAGCATTGAGATTCAGTCAACACCCAACAAGGTGGTATATACTTCAGGCGAATGCCTCGACTTGACAGGATTGAAAGTTCGTGTCTATATGTCGGACGGATACTTTGATTCACTCAACGGCGACAAACTGGAGATCACTAAAGAACCGCTGATTACCGTGGGCGAACAGAAGATTAAGGTAGCCTACGAAGATGTGTTTGATTTTTTCATTGTGACCGTTAAGGCGGCACCGCATACTCATCAATTCGGGGACTGGATGATTCTCACACCGCCCACCTGTACGGAAGAGGGAATCCGTATTCGTGAATGCGATTGCGGTCAGGAAGAGCGTGAAGGAATTCCGGCAGAAGGACATCAGTGGGATGAAGGCAGGATCGTGAAAGAACCGACCGCTGATGAGCTCGGCGAAAAGGCCTATACCTGTATTGTCTGCGGTGCGACGAAAACTGAACAGATCGAAGCAGCAGAAACGAATCCGCCGGTAACGACAGAACGCCCACTACAAACAAGCGAGTATCCTCCTCAGACATCCGGGAGTCTTCCTCAAACAAGTGAGTGTCCGCCGCAAACATCCGAGCGTCCTCCGCAAACAAGAGAATGTCCTTCGGTAACAACCGTGCGTCCTTCGGATACGACCGTAAGCACATCGCAAACACCGTCGGATCTTTCGGATGAGAAAACGCAATCCGCTTTTCCTTGGCTGATTGTTGCCATCATAGAGGCTGTTGTGATATGCGGTATTGTTGCAGGTATGATAATCTTTAAGAAGACCGGAATCAAAAAGAAATAAAAAAAGCAATATAGCCGCAGGCGGGAAATGATCGGAAAAACAATGTCATCATCTGTCTCCTTTGCGGTTATATTGCTTTTTTGCCCTGATGAGGGGGTTAACAGATCAAAAAAGATTCCCCATAGAACAGTCATACGGAAAAAACGAATCTGTGGCTGTACTCTATGGGGAAACTCTGTATAAAACACCTGCGGCTGATGCCGTCCTATAATCCGTACTTCCGTTCCAGCGTAAAGCCCCGTCCACGGACTTCTTTGATCTGGGTAATGGTAATGAAGGCGTTCGGATCAATGGATTTGATGGATTCGGTCACATTGTACAGTTTTCTGGGCGGAATCACACACAGAACGCCCTTCTGCATTTGACCGCTGTAACCGGTTTCAATCAGCGTCATGGTTACGCCTGCCTGAAGCTCATGCAGGATCACATCCCGCAGTTCGTCGTATTTTTCGGAAATGGCAAATACCTGAATCTGAGATTTTCCGGCAATCATCACTTTTTCAAGTACAAGCGTTTCCAGTACCAGCGTGAGAATTCCCAGCAATGTCTGCTCCGGCTTGCAGAACAAAGCCTGCCCGCCGATGATGATGAAATCGGTAAGATAAACCAAAATTGACAGCGGAATGTGGAACCATTTGTGCAGAACCAGGTTGACAACATCCATTCCGCCGGTGGATGAGCCGATTCTCATCAGAAGCCCGAGGGAGATACCCAACAGACATCCGGCGAACAGTGCCGCCAGAAGACTGTTGTCGGTCAGCGTGGTGATGCCCGGAATTCGCTGAATGATGGCGATAAAAACGGGATAGAGCAGGGAACCTGCAATGGTGGATATGAAAAATTTCCGTCCCAATACAATTCCGCCGAAAATCAGCAGAGCGGAATTCAGAATGAGTATCAGAAGGGCGGTATCTATGTGAAAAATCTGGTTCAAGGCGATTCCGATTCCCGTGGTACCGCCAATCAGGATATTATGGGGCATAATAAAGGCAACAACCAAAAATGCCAGAAGAGCGTTTCCGATCAAAACACAGATGCAGGTCTGAAGCGATCGAAACAGGCTTTTTCCTGTAATTTTCAATGAACTCCCTCGTTTCTGTTATGGAATTCTTTCTGTATTTGTCAATCGTTTAATGTCATAAAATGAATGATTTCGTTGTCCGTTTCCCGCATTCCTTCCCGGGCGATGGTGCTGACCGTCTGAATGGTGTCTTCCACATTCTTGGCAACGAGTCCGTCTCCGCAGTAGAACTGGCTGTCGTGAAAATACATCTGCATTCCGAGAAGTCCGGCTTCCACAGCCGAAGCGATTTTGGCAGCACAGCTTGCCTTGGCACCGTCGCAGAGCATTCCGGAATTGATCGCCAGCGCATTGACAATGGTGTGCGCAATCTCATCATAGCGGCCGCCGTACAGATAACAAATACCCGCACCTGCACCGACACCTGCACTGGTTGCGCCACAGTAGGCGGACAGACTCCCGATGCCCGTTTTCAGATGAATGGTTACCAGATTGGACACAATCAGGGCTCGATAGAGCAGTTCCTTTGATGCACTGCAATCTTTCGCATATATGATAACCGGAATCGAAGCCGTGATACCCTGATTTCCGCTTCCGGAATTGATGACTACGGGCAGTTCGCATCCGTTCATGCGGGCATCCGATCCGGCGGCGGCATAGGCCTTGGCTCTGTTCTGAACGCTTCCTCCGTAAGAACGGAGCAAGATCTTCCCGATGTTTGCGCCGTATCCTGCGGTCATTCCTGCTTCTGAAATCGCCATGTTGTATTCGATCTGCCGATCCAGAACCTCACGGACACGGTCAAGATCAGCCTCGTCGGCAAAAGCAACAATGTCCTTGACATTCAGCAGTTTTCGGTTTTCGGAGGCTTGAATGACTTCATCCGAGAAGGGTTTTTCAATCAGGATTTCCCGATTCCGGCGAAGGGACACCACATTGGTGTGATTCCCGATAATACGGACATAGGAACGGTCTCCGCCTTTGACGGCAGTAACCTGAATATCAAAGGGACAGCCTGAATCCGATTCTTTCACACAGATCTCTGCCGTATCCAGAAAGGCTGTCATAACCGTCAGTTGCTGTTCGCTGACATCGGCTATGACTTCAAGCTCTTTGTCGGCGTCTCCACAGCAGATTCCTACGGCGACAGCGGTATGCAGTCCCTTTCGTCCGTTTGTGTGGGGGACGATAACGCTTTTCACATTTTTGATGATATTTCCACTGACCGTCAGTTCCACCGAATCGGGCAGAGTTCCCAGCGTTTTCCGTGCAAGCGCACCTGCATAGGCCACGGCGATCGGTTCGGTGCATCCCATGGCAGGGACCAGTTCTTCCTTCAATATGATTTCATAGGTATCCAGAATCTGTTGGTTTAACATCCTTTACCTCACTGTAACTCGGTCATTCCTTCGTTTACTTGTGTTCCGCATTGAATGAAAATCAAAGCAGGGAAGGTTTGTTTATTTCGAAGAGGTTTCTGTCCGGGACAGGTATTCGATGACGCTGTGCGCCGCAACATTGCCTTCGCCTACGGATTTTGCATACTGATATGGGCGACCGGTGCAGTCGCCTGCGGCGAATACTCCGGGAAGATTGGTTGCCATGGAACGGTCCACGGAAATGTGACCGTTTTCGGTCTTCAGCTTCGGCAGAAGGGTAGAGAGGGCGACAGAATCCCGCAGACAGAAGATGCCGTCCACCGGGAGAATATCTCCCCCTGACAGCTTGACGCCGTTTACACGCTTATCACCCAGAATCCCGACTGCTTTCCGATCCATGATGGTAAGATTGGCGGCGCTCAGAGATACCTCTTTATAGAGTGGGAAGTAGTACACCTTTGCGGCAAGATCGGCGAGAAAAGCAACCTCTTGCTCGAATCTTGCGGCATTGCATACGATGGCAACGGTTTTTCCCCGATACAGATTACCGTCGCAGGTGGCACAGTAGCTGACACCTTTTCCAACATATTCGCTTTCCCCGGGAAGAGTTCCGACATTGGCAATGCCTGTGGTCAGTATTACAGTTCTGGCTTCATAAAAGTCACTGCCTGCCATCAGCGCATAATGATCGCCGAAAGGCATAATGGAGTTGACCATCTGCTCGGTGATTCCGATTTCCATGGAGTCAAGTTGTTTGCGAAAGATTTCGTTCATTTCCTTGCCGGAAAGGTTGATCAGTCCAGGATAATTGGAGATCCGTTCCGCTTTTGTGATTTTGTCGCTGAGATTCCGGCTTCCGATCCAGATAAAATTCTTTTCATGAATCTTCAGATTCAGTACGGCGGAAATCCCCGCAGGTCCTGTGCCTATAACGGCGGTATCGTATATCATTTCTTCACCTTATTCAACTTCCGCAAAGCTGTCTATCGGCATTTGTCTTGACAAATACCCGTTCTCATAAAGTATGTGCCATTTTCCAAAAAATAAAGACTGCATTTTATTATAATACACAGTCCGCTGAATCAAGTATATCACGAAATATCGGGTTTGTCAATACGAAGGATCATGATTTTTTCCCTTTGCGCCTTACCTGGCTTATGACACATGTATTGCACATGGTCAATGTATATTCGGAAGTTTGACGAAAATACTAATACCATCTCAGTCGGAGGATACAGATATGGATCATTATGAAATGCCGATCGGATTGGGGATGGCTCTTGCACAGAATCCGGAAGCAATGGAAAAATTCGTCGGGCTCAGCGATGAGAAAAAACAGGCCTTCATTGAAGGATGCCATTCGGTCAAATCCAAAGAGGAAATGCATCGGTATGTGCAAACGCTATTATCAAAAGGATAAAGACGGATTGAAATGTGTGGCTGTCGCAATAAGTACTTGCGACAGCCACACATTCAATATTTGCAGTTTTTCATTTGCAGTCGGACATGATCAGCAATCATGGAGATGAACTCGCAGTTTGTGGGTCTGCCTCTGCGACCGAGAACAGTGTAACCGAAGTAACGGTATAGATCTTCGAAGTCGCTGTGATCCCATGCCAGATCAATGGCGTTCCGTATGGCCCGATCCACCTTGGAAGGGGTGGTGGTGTACATCTGAGCCACCGTCGGATAGATCACCTTGGTTGTCGGACAGTAGGGGTCAGAGCTGTTCAGCATCAGCAGAATCGCCTCACGAACATAGTAGTAGCCCTTGACATGAGCGGGCATTCCGATTTCTCGGAGGATTTTCGTGATCCGAATCTCCGGATTGTCCCTGACCGAGTCCAAAGACCCGTCAATTACCGTTATTTTGGTTGTATTTCTGACATCTGTTGTCATTTTTGTGTTCACCTCTGCAATATTGATGTTTGACAGCATTATTTTACCAAATTCTGACAGTTTTTTCAATTGTCAGAATGGGCAAAGATGGTAAAATATTCGGACCATCATTCGTGGGGGTTATACCAAACTAACGGAAATTTGTGAATGAAATGTTAATAAAATGCAAGAAGCCGGGCAGAGTACGAAAACTCTGCCCGGTGTAAGGTATAATTCCGGAAAAAGCATCAAATGAATGCCGTTACTACGCCTTCCCCTGCGGGATAATCTTTTTTGATGTTTTTAAGTTCCAACATTTTGCTTCATCCTTTCCGTTTTCACCGGGTATCCTCAGAACCTGCCCGACATTATTCATTTTCCTTCATTTTGGGGCAGACAGATTCCGCTGATTTGCTTCTTTTAGGCGACATTTGACCGTCAACTTCTTTATCATTCATTACGCTTTGCTTTTTGCCGTTCTTTTTTACGGCGTTTTTCAACTGACTGACAATAAAAGCAACGGCCAATACAAGCGTCGGAACAGTTATGATGGCCCCTGCCGCAATACATCCGACCGCAAGTCCGATGCGCAGTACTCCGATCAGAAGTTCCGGCGCCGCAAACAGAAGACCTGCTACCGTAAACAGTAAAGCTGCAATCAGAAGTAAAATAAAAAACAGAAAAAATACCAGTTTTCGAATTTCCATATTACAATTCATCTCACTCATAAATCAGATTCTGCACCGTTTGTTCAAGCCGTTCTACCGCTCAAATCGGCGCAGGAATCGGTGATTATTTTAACCTTTTTCATTGTACTGACTCCTTTCATGAGTTGAGTATGCTCATAAATTCATCGCCCGTAATGGTTTCGTTCTGATAAAGATACTGTGCAAGCTGATCCAGTTTCGATTTGTTTTCCGTGATGATCTTCTTTGCCTTTTCATGCTGTTTTTTAACCAGATCCACTACCTGGCGGTCAATCTCGCTTGCAGTTTCGGCAGAGCAGGTAAGAGAAGCATCCCCACCGAGATATTGGTTGGTCACAGTCTCAAGTGCCACCATATCAAAATCATCGCTCATACCGTATCGGGTAATCATCGCTCTTGCCAGCTTGGTGGCCTGCTCGATATCGTTTGAAGCACCCGTGGTAACAGATCCGATTGCAATTTCTTCCGCCGCACGGCCGCCGGTATATGTTGCAATCTTGTTTTCGATTTCTTCCTTGTTCATCAGGTAATGATTTCCTTCTTCCACCTGCATGGTGTACCCGAGGGCACCGGAGGTTCTGGGAACGATCGTAATCTTCTGCACCGGCGCAGAATTCGTTTGCTTGGCCGCCACAAGAGCATGACCGATTTCGTGATAGGCCACAATCATCTTTTCTTCATCGGTCATAATGGCATTCTTTTTCTGATATCCTGCGATGACAGTTTCAATGCTTTCTTCAAGATCCGCTTGCGTTGCAGCCTTCCGACCGGAGCGAACGGCGCGCAGGGCAGCCTCATTTACGATGTTTGCAAGCTCGGCGCCGGATGCACCGGATGCCATCCGGGCAATGTGTTCAAAGTTCACATCGGGAGCCAGTTTGATTTTCCTTGCATGAACCTTCAGGATTTCTTCCCGTCCTTTCAGGTCGGGCAGTTCAACCGGCACACGGCGATCAAACCGTCCGGGACGGGTCAGGGCAGGGTCCAGCGTTTCGGGACGGTTGGTGGCGGCAAGAATAATCACGCCTGTGTTGCCTTCAAAACCGTCCATTTCGGTCAGTAGCTGGTTTAGGGTCTGCTCTCGCTCATCATTGGCACCGATGCGCCCGTCACGCTTTCCGCCAATGGCATCAATCTCGTCGATAAAGACAATACAGGGAGCTTTTTCCTTTGCCTGCTTGAAAAGATCGCGTACCTTTGAGGCACCCATGCCGACAAACATTTCGACAAATTCCGAACCGGACATCGAGAAGAAGGGAACATCCGCTTCACCGGCTACGGCCTTTGCCAGCATGGTTTTACCGGTACCGGGAGGGCCTACGAGAAGTATACCCTTGGGCATGGATGCACCGATTTCGGTGTATTTTCCGGGATTGTGCAGATAATCCACGATTTCAGCCAGATTCTCTTTGGCTTCGTCTTCACCGGCAACATCGTCAAATTTGATTCCGTTTGAGGATTTCACATATACTTTGGCATTGCTCTTTCCCATATTGAACATCATGGAGTCAGAGCCGCCGCCGGCTTTGTTCATCAGTTTTTTGGTCAAAAACTGACCGAGGCCGAAAAAAATGACAAAAGGAAGAATCCATGTCAGCAAAAAGCTGAGGAAAGGCGATGTTTCCTCAATTATTTCGCTGGAGAATACAGCTTCCGAATTGTGAAGCCGTTCGGTCAGACCGGGATCATCCATAAGTCCTGTTTTATAAATCTGCTTGTTTTCCTTATCCGTAAATACAATCCGGTTGCTCTGAACATCAACCTGACCGATTTCGTTAGCTTCGGTCATGGACATAAAGGTTCCGTAATCAACCTCTTGGATTTTTCTTTCCGCAAGCCACGGAACGGCAATCAAATTAAAGAGCAGGATTACGAGCAACACAATGCCGTAATAGAAAATCAACGGTTTTTTCGGTTTTTTTACTTCATTCATAATGAGGCCTCCCAACATTTTATGATTTTCTTCGTCCTTTAAGAAAGGATTTATTTTCTGCGAATGAATCCGCAGGCATTTTCAGGGTTCATGATTTGGCAAATCCGGAAGGATTTATTCCGTCAGATCAGACAAATTTATTTTTCATTGCTTTCATAAACATCTATCTTGGACGGCGACCTGTTTGTCTGCGCCACTCATACCTGCGTTTGAGATTCTGTATGCCGTCGATAAAGTCCCGCCCGAAAAACAGAATCACATTACCGAGAGCGATCAGAAGCGCAATACGCCCCGACCATGAATCCATGACAAACATGACCGCCAGCCCGAGTGCATCCAACAGCGCCAGATACTTCATTTTCACCGGAAGGATAAAGAATATCCTCACCTGATAATCGGGGTATATCAGTGCAAAAGCGAGGAAGAGCGACAAGTTCAGATAGCTGTTTGCAGCGTATCCGGTTATTATTCCGGCGATAACCGTGCCGATCATGCCGCACAGATAGTAAATATTGAACCGGAAAGAGCCCCATTGATTTTCAAGCTCATTCCCGATAAGCCAATAAAAATACAGGGAAAACAGTATGAACAAAACGCTTGAATCGGGCGGAATAAAAATAAAGGTTATAAGTCTCCAGATTTGTCCGTGCATAACGGCGTTTCTGTCGAAAGCAAGGATTGAACTGAGCGAAAATCCGGTTGTGGGATATACCAGAAGATCCATCAGAAAGACGATGCTCATTCCTCCCACAATATAGGTCATCAAATTCCGTATGCTGTGCCTGCCGTATTTTCGGTTTAATTTGTTGATCCAGTGTTCTTTACGCAATTCTATCCTTCCTTCTGAATTTGTTACTCCGTTTTTGCATACCTGCATTTCTCGGCTCGAATGAAATTATATCCTGTTAATTACAACTGAACTTCAATTCAACATCAACAATTGTTGAAAAAAGAGGTATCGGCTCGGATGGAGTCGATACCTCTTTTCATGATGCTTTGATATGAAGGAATACAGTGAAACGGCACCCGCCGCCACTGATGTTTTCAACGGATATTTCTCCGTTTGAAATGGCAAGTATTTTTTTCACAAGCGCCAAACCAAGGCCGTTTCCTTCTTCTTTGTGTGAACTGTCCCCCTGATAGAACTTGTCAAAAATGTGTTTTTTGGCTTCATCGGAAATGCCGGGACCGCTGTCTTCAATGGTAAAGACCACATCATCGTTTTGTTTGGTCAGGCGAATGCGAATCAGACCGCATTCGGGATTGAATTTGATGGCATTGCCGATCAGATTATCCCATACATGATGCATCATACCTTCGTTCCCGACATATTCAATGCTGTCCATTTCCACATCAAACTCAATGTCCTTCTTTTCCCATGAAGGCTCAAGTGCGACAATGGATTGCCTGATCTGCTCGTCCAGACGGTAACAGGTTTGATGAACGGATATGGATTGATTCTCAATTTTTGAAAGAAGCAGGATGCTTCCGACCAAAGTAGACAGTCGTTTGGTATTGAAAATAATCTTGTCCACATATTGTTTTTGCTCATCATTGAGGTTTTCGTTGTCCTGCAAGAGGGTAGAGTATCCTTCAATGGCATTGATGGGCGTTTTGAATTCGTGGGAGACATTTGACACAAAATCGGTCTGAAGAATTTCAATAGCACTGAGTTCAGTCGTCATCAGATTGAAGCCTGAATAGATTTCCTGTATTTCCTTGGAAGAGGATTTGGTCTCCAGTCGGATCTTAAAATCACCGTCCGCTACCTTTTCCATAGCCGCTCCGAGTTTTTTTATGGGGTCAAAAAAGTATTTTGACATAAAACCCGTGACCAACACACCGATAAACAGACTCAGCACAATAAGTTCAAGAAAAATAGGGAGTTTAATGTGAAATACATTATTCAAAAGAATGGATATACCAAAGGCGGCAGAAACGCTCACGGCTATTTCCGCAGAAACCATAAAAGTCATCCGGACCCGAAGGCTGAATTTATTGTCTCTTTGGTTTCTGATCCTCTCAAAAGATTCTCTGGCTTTCATAGCTTTACCACCTTATATCCTACACCCCGCATGGTTACGATTTTAAAATCCTTGCTGTCTCTGAATCTCTCTCTGAGTCTGCCGATATGGACATCCACGGTATGGGGATCGCTGTCGTTGCAGTATCCCCAGATTTCATCCATCAGTTGTTGACGGGTAAAAATTCGTCCGGGATATGAAGCCATTTTATATAAAAGCATGAATTCTTTTTGAGGCAGAATGACAGACTCCCCATCTGTGGTCACCGTAAGGGAATCACATTCCAGAACGGTGTTCCCGATTACCTGTCTTCGCTCGTTGATCATCTGTGCTCTTCTAAGAAGCGCTCCTACGCGCAAAACCATTTCATTCACATTGATGGGCTTGACCATGTAATCATCGGTTCCGGACAGGAACCCCATACGCATATCGTCAAATGCATCCTTTGCCGTTATCATCATTACAGGTGTAGTATTCCCGGCGTCCCGAAGTTCACGCACAAATTCATATCCGTCCATTACGGGCATCATAATGTCGGAAATAATGAGATCGTAGTAATCATTGTCCATTGCGTCGAGTGCTTCTTTTCCGTTGGATACGCCTTTGACGGTGTATCCGTTCTTCATAAGAATATGGGAAAAAAGCTGGCGAAGTTCCTTGTCGTCTTCGGCAATCAGAATTTTTAGCATAATAAATCCTCCTGATATGACTGAATTTTATATATTGAAAGGGCAGTGCCGCACAGAATACGGTAACTGCTCCGGAAGCATCCGAATGTGTATTTGTAATATTGTCATTTTATCACATTTTTGTGAGCTTGTCAACTGTTCTGTCCTTATGTGCGCAGATAAAGTGCGGAGAACAGTACAGATCGACTCCTGTCGGGCATAGGCGCACTGATTTGTTTATCATTCTATATAAATTTCATCAACCTACAATCAACTGAAGATCAACGATTGTTGATTTTCAGTTGAGAAATGGTTGAAAATGGTGAAGTAAAATCATCAAAAAAGATAGCATATATCATTTTACGCATGATCCCGGCTAATATAAGCGGGTAAGGAGGATTCAAAAATGAAAAAGAAGCGGATTGACTTCAGTGAAATCGTTGCGGGACTGTTTGAACTGCTTGTCGGCATATTACTGCTGATTAACCCATTGGGTTTTACCAAGGGTATCATAATTTTGGGCGGAGTTGTTTTATGCGCAGTCGGAATTAAATACATTGTAAATTATTTTTATATGAATCCATTTATGGCGGCAAACAGTCAGGCCTTATTGAAAGGACTGTGCAGCCTACTGGCTGGAGGGTTCTGTATTATAAAATCCAATTGGTTTTTCTCGACTTTCCCGATTCTGACGGCAGTGTTTGGCGTTATCATCCTTCTGTTCGGACTCGGAAAAGTGCAGACAACGGTCGATATGATACGGCTGAAATTCAAAAAATGGTTTTGGTCGGCAATCAGTGCGGCCATTACTCTGATCTGCTCGGCAGTCATTCTCATGAATCCGTTTGACAGCACAGCGTTCCTTTGGACCTTCACCGGCATTGCGTTGATTGTTGAAGCTGTATTGGATATCATAATTGCCATCTTCGGCAAAAGCGACAATAACGGATATAATGATATGAAAGAATACTGAGTCCGAAAAAACAGTAGGAGTGTTGAATATGTCACGAACCATCAGATTGCAGCCAGAAAAACTGCAAATAATCAGAACAATAGACCCCAGATTGATGTCATACAATATTGAGATGACTGAAGTAACCGGCGGAACATTCTGGAAAGAATACACACCCGAACAAATTGCCGGAACGGAAGAATATCCGGCAATCGGCGGAATCAACGATAATATTACGGCAATGGGGGAATTGATGCAGTATTATCCGCCGATTGATCTGTACGATCCCAAGATCAGAAAACTGGCGAAAAATCTGGGATTGGTATGGGTTCGGGTGTCGGGCAGTTGGGCTACGAAGACCTATTATGACTTTGAAGGTAAAACCGATGGGAAAGTACCTGAAGGATACCAGAGCGTACTGACCGCAGAACAGTGGATCGGCGTACTCGATTTTGTAAAAGAGATCGGTGCAAAACTGTTGATTTCGGTTAGCAACTGTGCAGGCGATCACCCGAACGGCGGTCCTCTTGACCTTACGCAGACAGCGAAAATCTTTGATTTCAGTGCAAAGTACGGTGTTCCGATTGATGCGGCAGAATTCATGAATGAACCGAATATGCTGGAAATGTCGGGCGCACCGAAAGGGTATACGCCTGCGGACTTTGTGAGAGATCAGGATATTTTCAACGCTTGGGTAAAGGATCATTATCCCGATTGTCTGCTTGTTGGCCCCTGTTCGACAGGAGGAATCGGAAACGATCTTTTCGACGAAGATGGGGGTATAAAGGCTGTCGGAAACGGGATCGGCGATTTGCTGAAAACCTGTTCCACCGATGATCTGATGAAGGGCGCCAAAGTGCCGCTTGATGTTTTCAGCTACCATTACTACAACGGGATTTCCGAGCGGGCAGCTTCTCTTATGCCTGTTGCTCATTGGGACGCAGGTGCTGCTCATACCGATGAATATCTCGAAGTTGCACCGAATAATGCCAAGAAACACCTGCCTTATCGGGATAAATATGTTCCCGGCGGACAGATTTGGGTCACCGAATCGGGTGATGCAGGAGGAGGCGGCGACACATGGGCATCCACTTTTCTGGATGTTTTCAGAACTTTGAATGAGTTGGGAAGTTTTTCGCTTCTGACCGATGGAATTATCTTTCATAATACGCTGGCATCCTCTGATTACGGTTTCTTATAACACGGGACATTTGAACCGCGTCCGAATTACTTTGCCGTTTTGCTTTGGAATACACTTATGGGAACTGCCGCATATCATGATGAGTTGCTGTGCGCTGAGAATCTGCATTCCTATTGCCATTCAAGAAGGGACGGTCGTGACGGGTATTCCTATCTGATTATCAATAATTCACCCGATGAGCCTGTAACGGTTGAGCTTCCGAAAGCCGCAGAATGTTATATTCTGACAGCAAAGACCCTTCGTTCTACTGTGATGGAGCTTAACGGCAAACCGTTGATTGCAGATGAAGCAGGGAATCTTCCCGATCTGTCGGCAAAGAAGTATCCCAAAGGCAGGGTAGAACTGCCCGCCTTATCCGTGATGTTTGCACTTTTGTAATAAAACCGAAATCACCGAAATATCTTTGACAGGCGAAAAGTGAATCTGCCGCAGATTTCTTGCGGCAGATCTTTTTCTGTGGATATTTATTTTTTCATTTGCAGGCGGACATGATCAGCAATCATGGAGATGAACTCGCAGTTGGTGGGTCTGCCTCTGCGACCGAGAACGGTATAACCGAAGTAACGGTACAAAACATCAAAGTCGCTGTGATCCCAAGCCAGATCAATGGCGTTCCGTATGGCCCGATCCACCTTGGATGGAGTGGTGGTGTACATCTGAGCCACCGTCGGATAGATCACCTTGGTTGTCGGACAGTAGGGGTCAGAGCTGTTCAGCATCAGCAGAATCGCCTCACGAACATAGTAGTAGCCCTTGACATGAGCGGGCATTCCGATTTCTCGGAGGATTTTCGTGATCCGGATCTCCGGATTGTCCCTGACCGAGTCCAAAGACCCGTCGATTTCCGTTATTTTGGTTGTATTTCTGACGTCTGTTGTCATTTTTGTGTTCACCTCTGCAATATTGATGTTTTACAGCATTATTTTACCAAATTCTGACAGGTTTTTCAATTGTCAGAATGGGCAAAGATGGAAAAATATTCGGACCATCATTCGTGGGTGTTATACCAAACTAACGGAAATTTGTGAATGAAATGTTAATAAGCGGAATAAGCGATCAAAAGCAATCCGGGTAGAGGATACAACCTCTACCCGGAACTTTTCGACAACCCAAAATCATTCTTTGAAATAAAGAAGTTCGGATTTGTCGGATATGGTCGGAGTGACTGGACTCGAACCAGCGGCCTCTTGGACCCGAACCAAGCACTCTACCAAACTGAGCCACACCCCGACGCATCCGATATTATAGCACACTTTTTTTCACTTGTCAACCCGTTTTCCCGATTTTTTGAAAAATTCCCTGTAAGTTCATGGAACATTCCTCCTTCTCTGACTTGACATTTTTGAGAAACTGTGTTAGAATGGAGGTACAAAGGAAGAAAGGAAAGTCCGACATGATTTGTGTTGCAATCATCTGTGAATACAATCCTCTGCATCTGGGTCATCTGGAACAAATCGAGCGGATTCGTTCCCATTTTGCTTCCGATGATGTGACGGTCATTGCATTGATGTCGGGCAACTTCGTTCAAAGAGGCGAGCCTGCCGTTTTCCCCAAAAACGCCCGAGCGAGGGCGGCGATTCTGTCCGGTGTAAATCTGGTGTTGGAACTGCCTTTTCCGTACTCTTCAGCCAGTGCCAAATACTTTGCAGAGTCTTCCGTATCCGTTCTGAACCGTTTGGGCGTCGTGGATTATCTATGCTTCGGCAGTGAATGCGGGAATCTCGAACAGCTTCAAGTCTGTGCAGACCGTCTTTCATCCGAATCATTTGAAGAGGCATTGTCTGATGCATTGCATTGTACTAAAGAAGGGAAGAATACCCGATCCTTTGCTGAGACTCGAAGTGTGACATATGAGAAACTGTACGGCGAAGCTGTTCCTACTTCCGCCAACGATATTCTGGGTGTTGAATATCTGACGGCGCTTGATGCCATGCACTCCGATATTCACCCGCTGGTTCTTCCCAGACGCTCTCCGTACAGTGCGACTGCGGTCAGAAACGATCTTCTTTGCGGAAAAGATTTTGTATCGGATGAATGGATGGCTCCGTCCATGAAGGAGGGATCCGCCGATCTTCCTGTCATGAGTATCGAGAATTTTGCTTTACCGATTCTGACCTGTCTTCGGACAACTCCGCCGTCCGAGCTTGCAGATTATGCGGAAATGACTTTTGATTTGGCATCGTCCCTGTCAAAGGCTTCCTTAACTGCCAAATCGGTCCGTGAGTTGGTCGCATCGGTGGGCGGAAAGACCTATCCGGATGCAAGAGTGAGGCGAGCAATTCTGTTTTCGCTCTTTCGGGTTACGAAAGAACGGCTTCACACCACAATTCCAACAGTCAATCTGCTTGCAGCCGACGGAAAGGGTCGTCAGGCGCTCAGAATGATTTCAAAAAGCTCTGCAATTGAGGTTGTCACGGCCCGTCCGGGCAGAGAATTGGCAAACAGTTACGATTTTTCCATGAAAGCAGACGGAATTTACGGACTGGCAAGCGGGTGCGGATGGGATTTCTACAAAGAAAAACCCTTTTTGCCATGAAAAAGTTAACATTATGTACATACTTTAAAAGAAAAAATGTTGTATAATAAAGTGATATTATGAAAAATATAGGAGGACAGTTCGCTATGGCAACGACAGTAAGCGGGAAATATCTGATTTATAAAGGTCAGCCTCTTGTGAGAGAAAACAATATGCTCTGCTACGGCAGTATGGATAACAAATGCGTTTTGTTTCTGATGATTCTATCAACCAAAACCATTGCTACACCCAATCCCGATATCAAGGTGGAGGTTCCCGACAGTATATTGGGACAGGTTATCAGCACCAACTGTGAATTGAAGGGGCATCAAAGGATTCTGAAGCAATTCAACAAGAACGGATTGTATGAGTCCCTGGACTTCGGAATTGATGTCATGAATCGACTCAACCGAAAATAAGCAAACCGTTTACTCAATACCTTTTTCAAAATTTTTCCGGGAAATTTTGAAAAAGGTATTGACAAAGTTAAATTGGTGTGCTATAATGAGTCTCGCCTGAGGGGAAATCCAATGGCGATCAAAATTGAGGATTTGTGTAAAGGTAGCACGACAGACTCTGACTCTGTTTGTTGGGGTTCGAATCCCTAATCCTCAGCCATAAAGAAACCTCTTTTGTCTGATAAGGCAAGAGAGGTTTTTTCAGTTAT
>JBJDZJ010000039.1:0-3820 GCA_051867915.1 Eubacteriales bacterium | reverse complement strand
CCATAGCCCACCACGAATTCATCTTCGCAGGGCAAGCCGACATAATCGGCATCAATGGGCGAAACACGGCGTGCCTTCTTATCCAGCAGGGCGCAGATTTTCACCGATGCGGGATTTCGCTCCAGCAGACGGTTCTTCAGCACATACAGCGTCTTGCCGGAATCAATGATGTCCTCCACCAAAAGAACATGGCGGCCCTCTATGGGATGATCCAGATCCTTACGGAAGCGCAGGTCTCTGGAAGTGGTCCCCGATCCGTAGGAGGACACCGACATGAACTCCATGTTCAGGGGAAAATCCATTTCCCTTGTCAGATCGGCGAAAAACATGACGCTTCCCTTGAGAATTGCGACAACCAGCGGATTCTTATCCGCATATTCTGTTTTCAGTTCCGCCGCCAGTGAGGAAATCCGTTCACGGATTTCCTCGGCGCTGTACATAACACAAGCAACATCGGGATGTAACTGCATCATTGCTTTCCTTTCCTGAGCAAAATCAGAAGGTGGTGGGAACCAGGAAGTAAACCAGGAAGAGTACAAAGATGATCGCCATAACAATCGAAATCGGGAACTTGGGTTTCTCGCAAGCACCTGCGGCATGGCGGATCAGGTCGATCACCCAGCAAATCAGAGAGATAACAACATAGGAAACGATTCCGATACCGATACCGCCGGTGATGGAATATGCCATGGGCATCATGAGGATGGTCAGGAATGCGGGAACCGCAATACGGACATCGGTAAAGTCGATATCCTTGACGGTGGACATCATAACAACGCCAACATAGATCAATGCGGCAGCCGTTGCGGCACTGGGAATGAAGGCAAATACAGGGAGCAGGAAGATAGCAAGCAGGAAAAGAACGGCATTGACCAAAGCCACAAGACCGGTCTTACCGCCTGCGGCGATACCGGTACCGGACTCAACGAAGGTGGTGACGGTAGAAGTACCGAGAAGCGCACCGGTGCAGGTAGCAATGGCATCGGAATACATGGTTGCGTTATAACGCAGGGGTTTGCCGGACTCATCCAACAGTCCTGCCTTGGTTGCACAGCCGAGAACGGTACCCATGGTATCGAACATATCGATCATGGCAAAAGTGACAATCAGCATGACGCAGGTCATAAGGCTTCCGGCAGGCATATTGAAACCGGTTCTGAAGCATGCGAAGAGGGATCCGTTTTCGGCACTGGCAAAGTTAGTGAAGTTCTCCCAGAATTTCCAGGAGTCTGCATTGGTCAGGGTGGAGATGTTGGTAACGCCCATGGGAATTGCCAGAACGGTTCCGGCAAGAACGCCCAGGATGATGGAACCCTTGACCTTGTAATGGGAAAGCACGGCAATCATCAGAAGGGAGAACAGGCAGATAACGGTGGTCTTTGCCGTTCCTTCGGTCCATGCAGGAGTACTGATCTTCAGATTTGCAAACTCTACCAAAGTATACTGGTTGGCAGTGACCATGCCGGCGTTCTGAAGGCCGATGAAGGCGATAAACAGACCGATACCGACGGGAATCGCGCGACGAATGCCTACGGGAATACCGTCAAATATCTTTTCACGAACGGAAACCATTTTTCCGGTCTCCTTGTTCTTGCCGCAGGGAATTGCGGTAAGCAGAAGGAAAATCACACCGCTGATCAGAACCAGCAACATTGCATTTCCAAAGGTGAATTCATGACCGTAGGCATAGAATCCGAGACCGCCGCCGATAATTCCGCCGACTGTAGAGTTCAGACCCATACCGGGAGCCTGTGCGTAGGGAACCTTGGCAAGGAACGCCATCAGCAGACAGCCGATGGTGGCACCCAGTGCCGTTGCAATAAACACCGACGCCCACATGGGGTTCTCGGAGCCATTATAGAAGATCTGATTGGGATTGACAGTCAGGATGTAACACATTGCCAAAAAGGTGGTGATACCTGCCACGATCTCGGTCCGAACGGTCGAGCCCTTGGCAGTTATGCCGAAATAGGAATCCAGTTTTTTCATGGTCTTTCTCCTTTAAAATAAGATGTTTCATTTTAACACACATTTTTCGGTTTGTCAACAATTTATTCAAAAAAGATTGAAAAATTTTCAAAAATTCTCATAAATCGTCAAACGCCATGGAGGCTTCCGCGCATTTTTTCATCATCGGATCCGCAAAAGCATTATGGGAGAATCCGGAAAATCCTTCATTGAAAATCCGAAAAAAATCATGGGAACTTTTGTGCAAAAAAATTCCCATGAAATGCAATTATTCGTTTTTACTCTAATCCCCGTTATCCGGATCGGACGCCTTCTTTTTTCCGACATCCAGAAGATCCTGCAGCGTGACCGAATCCAAATAGTCGTCGATCACCTTTTCCAGACCCTCCCAGACCGGAAGCGTCAGGCAGAAGGACGATCTCTTGCAGGGATTCGGGCAGGTATCCATGCAGGGAACGGGCGACAGATTCCCCTCTGTGATTCGCAGAATCTCGCCGACCGTATACCCGGATGCCGGTCTTGCCAGACGGTATCCGCCCTGATTTCCCCTATTGGTTTGCAGGAAATTGGTATGGTTCAGCATCGGAACGATCTGTTCCAGATACTTTTTGGACAGATCCTGGCGCTCCGCCACATCCTTCAGCGCCACATAGCCTTCCTCCGAATGCTCGGCAAGATCCAGCATCATCCGCAGGGCATATCTTCCCTTGGTTGAGATTCTCATCTTATTATCTCCGTTTTCTTTCTGACAAAAGCAATGCCGTCAGGATTTTATCGTTTCTCTGCCAAGTAGGCGGAAATTCCCTTTTTCAGCCGACCGAGTCCGTCTTCCAGAAGCGATCTGGGGCAGGCGATATTGAGCCGCAGAAAATATCTGCCGTTCCCGCTGTATTTGCTACCTTCTGCCAGCCAGAGTCCGGTTTCTCGGCGGAGGAATGCCGCAAGAGATGCCGAATCGTCGGTGACATCGGAGCAGTCCAGCCAAAGCAGATAGGTCGCCTCCGAGGGAATGGCGATCACGCCGGGAATTTCCTTTTCGGTATAGGAGCGGACCAGCTGCTTATTATCCCGAAGATATTCCCGAAGTTCATCCAGCCACTGCTCACCCTGATTATACGCCGAAATGGCAGCAACGGTGGCGAAGGTATTGGGTTCTCCCACCTCGTCGGTATTGACGCCTCTCCAGACCTTATGCCGCAGATTGGGATCGGACACCATGATCGCCGCCGTATGCAGGCCCGCCAGATTGAAGGTCTTGGTAGGGGCGATGCAGGTAACCGAAATCCGCTTACAGGTCTCGTTCACCGAGGCAAAGGGAACATATTCCCGTCCCGGATCGGTCAGGTCACAATGAATTTCGTCGGAAATCACACTGACACGGTATTTCTCGCAAAGTTCTCCGATTTTCGCAAGAGTTTCCCGGTCCCAGATCTTGCCCACGGGATTGTGGGGATTGCAGAGAATCATCATTGAAGTCTGAGGATCGGCGAGCTTGGCTTCCAGATCGGGAAAATCTATGGAATAGGCATAATTTTCGTAGATCATGGGCGATTCCAACGGAACTCTGCCGTTGTTCAGAATGGAATTGTAGAAGGTATTGTATACGGGGGTCATCAGCAGAACCTTTTCCCCGGGGGTTGTCAGCTTGCGGACAATGGCGGAGATGGCGGCGATGACGCCGGTGCAGAAGATCAGGCTGTCCTTCTCGAACCGGATCCCGTGACGACGCTCCCACCAGCCGATATAGGCGTCATACCACTCCTTGGGCAGGGAGGCATAGCCGAACACGCCGTGCTCGGCACGGCGGACAATGGTATCCACGATCTCGGGTGCCGTCCTGAAATCCATATCG
>JBJDZJ010000038.1:0-3926 GCA_051867915.1 Eubacteriales bacterium | reverse complement strand
CCGTAATAGATGCTGTTGAAGTAGGTGGGGCCGTCGGTGGTTCCCTTCCAGCTGGTATCGGTGACAATCAGATCTTCGGTTCCGTCGCTGTAACGGATGACCAGATTGAGAAGCACCTTGGGATCGTCTTTCCAGTTGGCTCCCGGCCAGTTCCATACGCCCGACTGCTCGTTGTAGAAGCTGTTGCCCAGCTCCACGCCGATGGCATTGCCGCCCTCTTTAATCAAAGAGGTTACATCGAAGGTACGGTAAAGAACCGTCTTGTTGTACTGAGTATTGCAGGGATTCAGCAAAGTATCGTCTGCAAGCGTGCCGTTGACAGTCAGTTCAAAATATCCGAGACCGCAGATATAGGCCATTGCCTCGGTAACGGTCTTCGACACGGTGAACTCCTTACGGAGCATCTGAGCCGCACGGCTGTCGCCGAGAGAGAAGGACGCCTGAGTACCCCAGGGGCTGCCGCCATAGGTGACAACCTGAGTCGGCGTCTTCCAGCCGCTCTCATCATAGGAGGGCTGTTCCCAGCCGTCGGATACGGTTGCGGTCAGTATCCAGTTGGTACCGTCGGTGACAACCGTCTCTTCGCTTCCGTCAACATAGACGACAACCAGCTTGGCAACAAGACCCGCATATCCCACAGAAGAGTTGGTGATCTTTGCGGCAAGGACATTCTCACCCTTTACAAGATTTGCGGTTACATTGACGATGTTACCGGTTTTCCAGATGTCGGTCTGATTGGCGACCTTGCAAACCTGGGTACCGTTCACATAGAAGTCGCCGTAGTCGTCGGCAGTATAGGTGAGAACTGCGTTGGCAATCTCCTTTTCGGCCGTAAAGTGACTGCGGAAATAGAGGGTTCCGGCGGCAAGTCCGGAGCCGGCGGAAGTGGTCATATTGGCGCCGTTGTCCCAGATCCAGGAGGCACCGTTTACATTGGCCTCAATGGAATTCTGAGCGGCAGCTGTGATAAACTCACCCTTCCAGTCGGTCTGCTCAAACATTCCGGTCTTCAGGACTGCCGGATTGCTGGTGACGCTGTCACCGGACACATCCCATGCGGTTACGGTCCAATAATAAGAGGTTTTGGAAGTCAGGGCAGTTTCTCCGCTGTAAGCCACGCTGTAATTCAGAGTGCTTTCAACCTTACCGCTGTCCCAGATGTCTGCCTCTCCGTTCTTTGCCTTATCCTCGGACGAAGACATCTTGATCTGATAAGCCGACTGAATTCCGCCGAAGCCTTCGGACGATACGGTCCAGCTGAAAACGGGATTAGTGTCAATTCCCAATGCAGAGGATGTATTGTTGACCTTGAGAGCGGATATGCTGAGTCCCCTCTCCGATGTGTTTGCTGTTGGATCCATAGAATCTCCTCCGGATGTTCCTGTCGTACTGTCCGATGTGATTGTTCCGCTACCGGGGTTCCTGTTACAGGAGATCGCAAGTGCTGCAACTGAGGTCAGCATTGCGGCGGACAGCAGAACTGACAGTATTCGTTTTGTCATCTGTTTGTTTTTCATGTCAATTCCCTTTCTTTGATTTGGGTAATATAATATACCCGTGCCTAAATAATGATTTTACAACATTTCCGACCGGCAGACAAGGACTTTATTTTACCGTATCAGGGACCTAATTTGACTTTGGCCTCACGATTTAAAGTCGGATGCCTTCGGCATTTCGGTAATGCGCAGATCGGTGCACCCGTAGGGGATCATCCGCAGACGGACAGGCTCCCCGATGGGATCGGCAAAGGCAGGAATTCTCGCACATACATTGGGATATCCCTCTTCCTCTCCCCAATCAATCTCGGAAAAATCAGCCTCTACACAGACAGGCGGATGCTCCGGTGAAAAGGGATAGTCTCCGATGCTTCCTTCAACGACCTTGAAATCAGCGTCCGCAAAAGCATAATTCCACTTGGATGTGGGATAAATCTCGTAGTCGCAGTAGGGGTATTTCCGCTCCACACCGTCGGAAGTGGTATATTCGTATTTTTTCTTCTCCTCGCCGATGGGAAGGGCGTAGAACAGGGGACCGCAACGGAGAACATATCTGCCTTCGGGACGGGATACCAGTTCGGGCTCGAAGACCAGTTCCAGCAGAAGGTCGGTGCTTCCCTCCCATGTACGGTTGACCGATGCAATGCTTCCGGGTCGGCACTCCTGTCCGTCCAGTCGGGCGGATTTGACAAAGGAAGGAATGCGGACATCCAGCGAAAATGTGACGGGGCGATCTGCCTTTACGCAAATGCGTGCCTTTGTTTTGAAGGGATAGCTGCTGTCGGTCGTGATGCTGACCGGAACCTGATCCACAGTGGTTTTCAGTACTGCCGGAACCGGTGAAGCAACCAGAACGGATCCATCGCCCTTCATAAAGGCGGTCAGGGCAAATTTGGGGAATCCCTGTCCCATGTTAGCGGTACAGCATCCGAAATTCGGCTCCAGTCCGAAGAGATGGGACTCCTTTCCGTTGGTACCGAAAATGGGTTTGCCTTTGAAACGGATGCAGGCAACCTGATTGACCATCTGATCGTACTGATGCGTCCACATATCGGGAGAGACGGTTGCGGGCAGATCGTTGAAGGTCAGGGTTTCCAGCCGATCCAGCCAGACAGGGTCCCCCGTAACCGCAAAATTCTGCTCATAAGAGTACATGGCCTCCACCACGCCGCAAAGCTCGGAGCCTTGGATGGGAGAGGTTCCCATCAGGTTCTCATCGGAGGTGAAATGCCCCACCGCAGTCCCGTGGTAGGTCATGATCTGATGATACATCTGCTCGGTGATGGCTTCTGCTTCGGACAGAGCAGACTCGGAACTGCGCACCCGGGAGGCAAGCAGTTCGGATTTCAGCGCCATTGCCAGATTGACGCCATGGGTCTGGTAATTCCAGTCGGTATGGGGAATCTGATCCTTCCAATCGGCGAACAGCTCCTTATAAGAGGTACCCTGAACGCAGAGAACATGAGCCAGATAGAGGAGCCAATCCTCGGGGCGCCGTTCGTACAGCCAGTAGATGGGGATCAGGCACTCAAACCACCTGGCGCTTGCCCAGTTGAAGACGGTGTTGCCCCTGATATGGAGCATAAGACTGTGAAGTGCACGGTAGACGGCATCCTCAATCCGCTCGTCTCCCGAGCAGTCGTGATAGACCACCAGCACCTTGCAGAGCAGGAAGAGCGCCCACATATCGTAGTGCCAGCGATCCCGGTCGTCACAGGGGCAGATCCAGCCGTCCTCCTTCTGTCCTGCCAGAATACCGTCAATGTAGCGTTTGGCGTCGGCGATCTTTTCCTTGTCGTCAAGAAGATAGGCAAGAGGGATGAACCCATCCAGCCAATAAGGAACCCGCTCCCAACCGTCCCGATTGCCGCCGATCCAGCGGCTGTCCCGGACATCGGGCCAGATCTTATGGAGATTTCCGACGAGTCCATCCATCTCGATCTCCAGCTGCCGCCGAAGCCATCCGTTTGCCGATATTTCTTTTGTGGTATAGAACTGATACTTGTTTGGTCGAAGCATTTTTTCAACCTCACTTTCGGATATAGTCATTTGCAGTTTATCATATTTGTACGGTACTGTCAAGTAGATTCATCCAATCGGCAAAGAAAAATCCAATAATTCTCCAAAAAATTCAACCTTCCGGACATATCGACCACCGATCCGAGGAAAAACCCCCGAAACCGATTTGACGGTTTCGGGGGGATCATACCGGACATCAGGGTTCGTTGCCTTTCTCTACCATGTTTTCCTGCGCCAAAAGCGCATACATTTCTGCAATCGCCGTCACATCAATGAGTTTCTGAGAGCGGTTCTGCTGGTTCCAACCGTGAAGCAATTGAACCGGAAGATATCCGTTCTTATAGTAATTCGTCCATGAATAATCCAACGCATTTTGCAATGCTTCCATATACGGCGCACAGGTTTCGGGCT
>JBJDZJ010000037.1:0-3987 GCA_051867915.1 Eubacteriales bacterium | reverse complement strand
TTGTCGGATACGGTCGATCTGAAATCGCCTATACGGGAGGCAAGATTCTTATCCTGATAGCTTTCAACAGGCCCTCTGCCGAAATATCGAATCTTCTCATTCCCCTCGGGCATGGTCAGAACCATTCCGAATTTGGGAAGGAAGGGCTGATCCTGTGCCTCATTGACCGATACCGACTGAGAAACGGACAGACTGCCGTCTGACAGAACCATATAATCTATGGACGAATGCAGGATAGGCTGACGGGTATGACTGCCGAGAGAAATATCCGCATGAACCGTAACCCGATCCTCGGTGCTGTTATCAAGGGTCACATTGTAGCACTTCACCACGGCATCCCGATAACCGAATTCCATAAAACGCCCTTTGAGATTTCGCTCATTGTCAATGGGCGCACGCCAAACCGTGGGAACCATCGGGGACGACAGCATCTGATTGCCGTTGTCCTCCATCGAAATCAGCATTCCGGAACTTTTTGAAAAACGGTAGACCGTTTCACCGACGGAAACCGTGATCGTACGCTCATCCTCGGATGCACAGACAGCCGAAGAAAGAGGATTACAGGGGAGGATCGCCACATCGGAGGGAATCTCAAATTGAGCAAATCCCACTTCGTATCCGGCATCTGCCCAAGGAGTCGAATGCTTCTGGCGTACACTGAACAGCAGATAGCAGAAGCCTTCCCGTTCCGACGGTAAAACAATCTGGAAATCCCACGGTTCATCAACGGAGGCTTTGGAAAGGTCCAGCCGTCCCTGCTTCACGGGTTTCCCATCCGTCTCCAGCGTGTACCACAGTTCCAGATCGGACAGATCGGTAAAATAGCGGTAGCTTTCCAGGCGGAACAGCCCAATTGCCGCAACAACAGGCGTGATGGAAAGAGGCATATAAGCCTGCTTGAGTTCCAGAAGACCGGTGTGAGGGCGTCGATCGGGATAGACCAAACCGTCAACACAGAAGTTTCCGTCGTTGGGATGATCGCCGAAATCTCCGCCGTAGGTGAAGCCGGGTTTGCCGTCCACTTCAATCTGAACCGAGTGATCGGTGTATTCCCAGACACATCCCCCGAAAAATTCATCCCGTGAACGGATCAGCTCCCAATAATCCCGAAGGTCGCCGGGGCCGTTGCCCATAGCGTGGCTATACTCGCAAAGGAAGAAGGGCAGGCGGTATTTCTCATCATCCAGATAGCTGACAATTTCATCAGGAGAGGAATACATCCGGCTTTCCAAATCCAGATATTGCTCTTCCTGAGGCTTGCCGTATCTCGGATTGTAGCATCCTTCATAATGAATCAGGCGGGATTTGTCTCTCCCTCGAATATAGGCTGCCATTTCACGATGATTGTCTCCGTACCCCGACTCATTTCCCAGCGACCAGATGATAACGGAGGGGTGATTCTTGTCCCGCTCCACCATGCGGCGAACACGGTCCAGATAGACTTCCCGCCAATCGGGATTGTCGGTCAGGTAGTCGGAACTGCCCATGACCCAAATGCCGTGTGTCTCCAGATCGGTTTCATCTACAACATAAAATCCGAACCGATCGCATAACTCGGTAAACCGCGGATCATTGGGATAGTGGGAGGTGCGTATGGTGTTGACATTGTGCCTCTTCAGGATCATCAGATCCTCCACCATATTCTCATAAGGGGTAGCATGACCGAGAATCGGATGACTGTCATGGCGGTTGACGCCCTTGGCCTTTACCTTCTTTCCGTTGATCAAAACCGTTTTGTTTTTGATCTCAATCTTACGAAAACCGATTTTCTGTGCAATCCACTCGCTGCCCAGATGAATCAGCAGGGTATACAGATAGGGCGACTCGTCTGACCAAAGCTGTGGATTCTGAACCGTCAGTTCAATTTCATCCTGCCCCTGTCCGACGATTCTTTGCTCCTGATCCAAAAGCCGCCATTCCAGAAAATCCGCACTGCCGATTCTGACTGTATCCACAGACAGATCCGCAGACAGGAAATCATATGCGATGTCGGTATGAACATAGAGATCGCTGATACGGGTGTTTTTGTCACGGTAGAGAAGATAAACTTCCCGAAAAATTCCGGACATCCGCCACATATCCTGGTCTTCAAGGTAACTGCCGTCGCACCACTTGAAAACCAGCACCTTGATCTCATTTTCGCCGGCGTGAAGATAAGGAGTCACGCAGAACTCACTAGTCATATGACTGACCTGGCTGTACCCCACATAGCGATTGTTCAGAAACAGATAGAAACAGGAATCTACACCTTCGAAAGTCAGATAAATCTCCTTATCTGTCAGGCGATCCTCCGATATTCTGAAGGTGCGCTGATAGAGAGCGGAGGGATTGGCATCCGGCACATGAGGGGGATCACAGGGATAGGGATAGTTGACATTGGTGTAATTGGGGACATCATACCCTCTGCCCAGTGCATTCTGCCAGTTCATGGGAACGGTCATTTTCTCATAATCTGCGGTGAAGTCTTCCCGATCGAATTCGGGTATCTGATCGGGGGTCGGGAAATACAGAAAATTCCACCGACCGCAAAGGGACTGAAAGAATCGGCTTTCGGAACGGTTGCCGCGGACTGCACTTTCCGGGCTATGATAGGGGATAAAATAAGCGTGAGGTTTTTCACAGTTCTGATGCAGAACCTCAAGGGATTTGTGACAGGCAAAGGTCATCATACTCATCCTTTCACGATTTATTATTTCATCGTCTCCTGTTTGATTTTGTGATCAATCACATGACGGGAGGCAAGCTCGTCCAACACATCGGACAGCGGGATACCCATTTCAACCATCAACACCAGTACATGATAGGCAAGATCGGAAATTTCATATACGCACTCTTCCTTAGAGTTCTTGGCGCCGATGATGACCTCTGTGGTCTCCTCTCCCACCTTTTTCAGGATTTTATCCAGACCTTTTTCAAAAAGATAGGTGGTATAGGAGCCCTCTTTCTTTTGGGTCTTGCGCCCTTCAATCAGTTTATAAAGATCGGGAATCGAAAAGGGCTGCTTCTTCTCGCTAACATACAGATAATCGGAAAAGCAGGACTCGGTTCCGGTATGGCAGGCAGGGCCGTCCTTGACCACCGAAACCACCAGCGCATCCCGATCGCAGTCCGCCTTGATAGAAACAATATGCTGATAGTTGCCCGAAGTCTCTCCCTTTAGCCAAAGCTGCTGTCTGGAGCGGCTCCAGAAGCAGGTAAGTCCCTTTTCCATGGAAATCCGAAGACTTTCACGGTTCATATAGGCAACCGTCAGCACCTCTTTGGTATAATAATCCTGCACAATGGCGGGAATCAGTCCTTTTTCGTCAAATTTCAGTTCTGAAATATCAATCATGATCCAATTTTCCTTTCATTTTCATGCAAATTTGCCGTACGGGCAGGAATGTCCGTCTTGCGAACCGGAATGCCTGCTTCGTCCAAAGCGTTCTTCAGGTCTGCAATCTCCACCTGTCTGAAATGGAAGATGGAGGCGGCTAGTCCGGCATCCACACAGGGCAGACTTTGGAACAGCGTGATGAAATCTTCAATCTTCCCTGCTCCTCCAGAGGCGATGATGGGAATTTTGCACCGATTTCCGATGGCATCCAGCATTTCAAGGTCGAAACCTCTTTTGACTCCGTCGGTGTCTATGGAGTTGACGACCAGTTCGCCGGCGCCGTTCTCCTGTCCTCGGTACGCCCATTCGATGGCATCCAGTCCGGTGTTTTCCCGTCCGCCTTTGGCAAAAACGGTGAATTTTCCGTCCACACGCTTGACATCCATGGACAAAACCACGCATTGATCGCCGTATTTTCTGGCGGCTCTTCCGATCAGATCGGGATCCCGGATGGCACCCGAATTGACGCTGACCTTATCTGCGCCCAGACGAAGAACCCGTTCAAAATCGTCAAGAGTATTGATTCCGCCGCCCACAGTCAGAGGAACAAATATCTGAGACGCCACCTGACGCAGGGTATCGGTAAAGAGTTTCCGACCCTCCACAGAGGC
>JBJDZJ010000036.1:0-3995 GCA_051867915.1 Eubacteriales bacterium | reverse complement strand
GTGGATTCCAGAGCATCCGCAAAAAGCTGGTCTTCCGAAATCTCCCACTTTTCGGAAAAGGTTCCCCGTCTGTCCACAACCTCGTCAAAATCGTATTTTTTCATATTCCGCCTGTCCCTTCTTTGTTTTCCCTGCAGACGATAACCGTCTTCGACGGATCAATCCGATCGGGCTCCAGTATCAGCTCGCCGATGGACTCTGCCGTAATTCTGCCCTCCGTGGGATTGAGAACGCTATCGATGCGGCTGCCGATCTCGGCATCCACGGTGGAATATTCGAAGGCAAGGGTGGTATTGATGAGTTTGCAGTTTCGCATAACCAGATTGTCGATATAGCAAAGTCCCTGAAGGCTCTCGACGGTGCAGTCAATCAGAGTCAGGTTCTCGGCATTCCATCCCAAATATTCGCCCGAAATAAAGCTGTTTCGGACCGTCACATTCCGACTGTTCCAGAAGGCATCCTTGGACAGCAGTCTGGAATTGCGGATCTCCATATTCTCCACCCCGTCAAAGGAGTAGTTTCCCACCAGCGTCAGACCGTCGATCACCATGTTTTTGCTGTTCATGGCAAAATAGTCGCCCTTGGCCGTCACCCGCTCCATGGTGACGCCGTCGCACTGCCACAGGGTCTCGGCGGCATTGGGAAAGGTCACATCCCGAAGGGTCAGACCCTGACAGCGGCGCAGATTCTTGGGCGCCTCCACCACGGTATCGGTCAGGCTGATGTTTCGGGTATACCAGATTCCCGCCCTCGCCATATCAAAAAGGGTGCAGTCCTTCAGGGTGATGTTTTCGGAATACCACAAAGGGTATTTCCAGCGGAACAGGCAGTCGGATAATTCAATATTCTTGCTTTCCTTCAGGGGAGATTCCCCGTCGTCGAATACGCAGTCCAGAATTTTCAGATCCCGGGCATGAAAGAGCGCACGCTCTCCTGTCAGCCTCTGTTGTTTGATTTCTTGCATTCCGTTTTTTCCTTTCGCATTCAGACACATACTTACCTATCATAATTTCCTATAGGTTTACTCTGAATTATCTTACATGAAAAGTTTCGATTTGTCAAGAGGGTACGGGGATTTTTATCGGAAATCCGATTCGGGGGCAGAATGACCGACAAGCTCCTTTCCAAAGTATCCTCTTTTTTTGCCGAACGATCCGTTTTTGCAAAAAGAATCAAAATCTCCCCCAAAAGGCTTCTTTACGAAGCCTTTTGGGGGAAAACAAGTTTTTATACTGTCAGAACAGCACCTTCACCGGGATTTTTTCACCGTCAGAGGGGTAGGTGAAGCAGGTGGTTTCGCTGTCGGGTTCATATTCGAAGGGCAGCTCTTTTCCGCCCGCACGAACCGATTTCGGGGGACGCTTGGTCCAGATCCGACAGGCTACCGTCATCTCGGAAGGGGATCGGCTGACGAAGGACAGCGAACGCTGACTTTTCACCAGTTTCTCTGCTCTTCCCGACAATGCGATCAGTTCACAGGGAGCGGATTTGTCGATTCTTGCGGTATCATACCACAGTCCTACCGAACCAACCTCCAGAATGGGGTCTTCGATTACCGGAAGGACTTCGTCATAGAGATTGATATAGCACCCTTTCAGTTCGGTGGGACGGCTGTCGGGCGTTTCGTCCATGACGGCGGTCACATAGTAAGCACCTCGGCGCAGAATCAGGGCTGCAGAGGGTTCTCCCTCATTCAGAAGGCTCCGCACGCAGGCAAGATAGCTGTCCGACAGCGATGCGTCCCTTGCAAGGGCGGTCGGGTGCTTTCCGATGATCCGTACCCTGCCCTCTCCTACGCTGTAAAGACCGTCTTCGGGCGTTCTCGGCAGTCCGAAGGCTTCCATCAGATGCTCCGCAGGTGTACGGAAGGTATTATCTCCCTGATTCCACCACTCTCTGACCTGATGGAAACTGTCCGATCCGTCGCCCACATAAACCAGCGTTCCGCCTGCTCTGACCCATCCTGCCAGTGCCTGATGGATGTCGGGAGCGGAAGGCTTCATATATTCATAGGACAGCACCAGCGTCCCATAGGCATCGACATAGCCGGGATAGCGGCGGATGTTGTCCAGCTGAACCGGACGGGCGCAGATGCCCGACTTCAGCAGGGGCAGCGCCAGACCGTAGAAGGGACTGAAGGTATCGCCCTCTGCCTCCCTTGCTTCGGGGTCGCCCTCGGGATAATGACGCTGGAACATTGCCGAATCCGCCATCAAAATGCCTACCTCGGGACTATGGGAAATCCACTGAGCGTCAGGCTGATCCGCCATATCCCTCAATGTGTGCATAACCGTCAGCAGATTGGTCTTGTATTCAGAGGGAATCCGAACCTTCTCGGCAGGCTCCTTTTCCGGGGAAGTCGGCAGATTTCCGGGAATCGGGATGGGAAGATCGTGTTCTCCGCCCTCTGCTCTGTGTTTACCTCTCATGACCCGTGAAGGCCACGGGGAAACCTCAAAATCGGAGATTTCGGGATGGAACAGGGATGCGGTGACGGTGCGGTAGTAGTTCTCCCGATAATCCTTCCAGCTGTGTCTGGGATCGTCCTCAATGGGGTCGGCAAGATACCACATCCTCCGTCCCGTTCCTCTGACCAGCTCCTGCATGACGCCGTACTCCAGAAACGCCGTCTCAAAGGTGCGTTCCCTCTTGACACCACGGTAGATGTTGCGGGTACGGGAGGTTCCCGTCCAGATCTGGGCAATATAGCCGTCCACGGTAGGCAGGTCCACCAATGCCGACTCGGGGGAGACGATCTTCCACTGGGTATAGTTGATCAGCGAATGGGTGGGAACATAGAAGCGGAGCAGTCTGCCGTATTTGACCATGGCATACTCCTTCAGCTCGGAGCAAAGCCGATCCAGCGTGCGGGTATAGAGATACTGCTTTAATTTGGAGGCACGGTACTGAGCGTCTGCCGACGATCGGGGATCCTGCCAGTCCTCCTTGTAGTAGATCTTCCACTCCCGCTTGAAGGCGTCCGAATAGCCCGATTCCACCCAGAATTCCGGCTCCTCCAGATGGATGGCTTCCACGCCGCAGTCCACCGCCAGCTTCAGTCCCGATGCCAGATAGTGGGCAAAGGAATTGGACGGAACCATATAGGGAATGTCCACGCCATGGGACTTTTCCCTGCCGTCACAGAGACGCTGACCCTCGTCGTGGTGGTCGATTCCGTCAAATTTTCCGTACAGATAGTCCTGATACTCGCCCCAGGACACGCCGGTCATCAGGTGAATAACATACCCTCTTGCCTTCCACTTTTTGACCCTTTCCCTAAGGTTCTTGAAGCCGTATACCATAACGAAGTCGGACTGAACATCGAATATCGGATCGAAATCAGATGATTCCTGCACGCCGGTGCGTTCCTCCCGGCGATCGTACTCTTTCATAGCTGTTACCTCGCTTATTTCAGGATTTTTTTGGCAGTGTCATTCTACCACAATCCTCCCGAAAAAGCAATGGGAAAGGCTAAAAATCGGAAGTTTGCACAAGATTTTATTCGGGTATATGGGCAGGTTTCACAATCCGGCGACGGTGCCGAGAAACAGCGGTGTTCCGGTTTGCAGGTCCACGATGGCGAAGACAAAGGGACGGTCCAGAATCACTTCAAAAGGATCCATAGGTGCGGCGCTTTTGCCACTTGCGACTCCCCATGAAGCGGCAGCCGCCTTTGTCCCGTTCTGATCGACCTGAATATAGGTCTTCTGACAGAACTCGCTGATATAGAGCTCATCGGAGGACATTCGTGACAGATCACAGAGGACAGGATCGAACAGGTCGGTCACACCCATGGATTTCAGGGTATCGTTGAGATTCATTGCCGTCTCAAAGGTAAATTCGGGGATTCCGGCATTGACGGCACCGCCCTTGTTTTCCCAAAGCTCTGTCCACTTCTCGCCGTCAAGGGTATCCAGATAGTCATAGAGGTCCGCGCCCTCATCGGGAAGCAGGGCCAGAAATCCGTACCGATTTCCTTTATAGGGCTTGATAAA
>JBJDZJ010000035.1:0-21141 GCA_051867915.1 Eubacteriales bacterium | reverse complement strand
CATTGGGTGCTTTGAAGCAATACGCGGCAAACAAGCTACCTGCCAATGTAAATGCAGATTTTTTAGGAGCCGTTCCGAACACAGAAGTATATTCCATTTATCGGGAGTGTCCGTTCCATGTGTATATCAATGTCAGTGAGGTAGAAGGCGTTCCCGTGTCGATTATGGAAGCTATGAGCTTTGACATTCCGGTAATTGCAACCGCTGTGGGCGGTACTCCTGAATTGGTCGATGATGGAGAAAATGGCTTTCTGCTTCCGGCAGACTTTACAGATGATCAATTGGCAGCTCTTATACGGCGTATGATGGATATGCCTGAACCGGAATATCAGTTGTTTCGGGAGAATGCTAGGAAAAAGTTTGAACAAGACTACAATGCAATCCCGAACTATCGAAAGTTTATAAAACATTTAGCGGATATGAGTAAAGAATTATGAAAAAAATCGCCACCATTACAACGCACGCCGCTCTGAATTATGGAGCAGTCCTGCAAGCGTATGCGTTGCATCGATACATTGAGGAACTGGGATACTCCTGCGATGTGCTGAACTATGTCCCGTCCCATGTGAAAGCAAGCTACCGATTGGTACAATGTCCTAAAAATTTACAAGGGCTTGTACTCAGCGGTTTTCAGGCTTTGCACTATTCATCCAGAAAGCTACGAAAGAATCGTTTTGAGGCTTTTCGCAATACGTATTTGAATTTGTCGGGGGCAAGGATCCGGGACCATAGAACGCTTGTCGATACAGCAAACGGCTACGATACCATCATTTGCGGCAGCGACCAAATCTGGAGTCCGGCGCTGCATGATTTCGACGAAGCCTATTTCCTTTCATTTCCGGAAGTGACCGCGCATAGAGTATCTTATGCAGCCAGCTTTGGGCAGGATATTGTAGAAGAGCGCTTTGAAGCCGAACTGAAACGCCGACTTTCCGGATTCACGGATTTTGCTTGCAGAGAATACTCCGGTAAGCAGCTAATCAAAAAGCTCACCGGTGCGGATGCGGAAATGGTTCTGGATCCGGTGTTTCTTTTGAAGCCGGAAACATGGATACGGATGGCAAAGCCAATAAACGCAGCATCACCATATAATCTGGTGTATTTCTTGTCCAATCCGGGTCAATCACCATTCGCTGTCAAAAAGTATTCTGAAGATCACGGAATGAAAACCGTTTCTATTGGCTTCTCTCCCCGTGATTTCAAATATGGCATTTCCTGTGATTATTCCCTTGGTCCGCAGGAATTTCTAGGGGCAATCGCAGGAGCGGAAACGATTGTAACGAACTCCTTCCACTGCACAGCATTCGCCATTTTACTGGAGAAAAACTTATATACCAGGCTGAGCAGCGGAAAGGATTCCCGGAATGACCGGATAGTCTCTCTTCTGACAGAATTGGGCTTGGAAGACCGAATGTACTATGATCGGGATGCGGAGCAGCTGGACTTTGAAAAAAAGATTGATTACAGCGCCGTTCGGGTACATCTTCAGGAGCGGATTGCAGCGTCTCAGTCCTACTTACGGAATGTTTTAGAATCAGGTGAATAACATGACCATCACAACCGGCGATTGTGTTGCCTGCGGTGCTTGTGCCAGCATATGCCCCCGGAGCAGCATTACCGTCCGAAAAAATGAAAACGGGTTTTATATGCCCGTTATTGACAACGCAGTTTGCGTGGAATGTGGAAAATGCCAGCGGGTTTGCCCGGTAAATTGCCGGCCAAATGGCGAGAATTGGGAGAACGGAACCTTCTACGCCCTGTGGGCCAAGGATGTCTCTCAGCGCCGGCAAGGCTCCTCCGGCGGTGCGTTCGGCCTTTTGGCAGACCGTGTGCTGGAAGAAGGCGGCGTTGTCTTTGGCGCGGCCTATGCCGATGACTGGAAGTCCGTTGTCCAAACCAGCACGGATTCCATCCCCTTGGGCCGTCTGAAAAAATCCAAATATGCGGAGAGTTATACCGGAACGGTATTTCAAAATGTCAAATCCGCATTGGAGTCCGGCAGGAAGGTTCTGTACTGCGGCACCGCCTGCCAGATCGACGGACTTATGATGTATCTTAGCAAGCACTACGAGAATCTCTTGACCTGTGACTTTCTCTGTCACGGTGTACCTGCCGCAGGAGTGTATCAGAAGTACATAACCGACCTGGAAGCGAAATATGGCAAGGTCACCAGTGTGGATTTTCGTTCCAAGGCGTTCGGCTGGAAAGCATACTGCTCCAAAGTGACATTCGAATCCGGGAAGACCTATCTTAAAACGCTGTATCAGGACCCGTATCTGCGGATCTTTTTTGAAAACACCGCCCTCCGGGAAGCCTGTTTTTCCTGTCAGCGGTTGCAAAACAGCAATGCGGATATCACACTGGGAGACTTCTGGCGTGTGAAAGAAGCAAAAAACATCCCCGATACCAACGAAGGGATTTCTTTAGTTGGCGTCCATACCCCCAAAGGCAAACAGGCGCTGGAACAGATCGTTACGCAAGATAGCTGCATTGCGGAAGTCCTGCCGAAGGATCGCTGCGCCTACGCCTACCGGCGCGTAAGCCGAAAGCCGGAAAACAGAGAGGAAAAGCTGGCAAATATTCTGAGCCAGAGCAGTCTTTGGGACGAGAAAATATCCGCAAAGTGCAAAATCAAAGGCATCCTTTATCAAATGAGGGCAATGCTGCAAAAAATGCGAATCAAAACATAATACAGAGGCAATAAAATTGGAACAAAAAGGAAATAGATCTTTTTTTAAGGACTTCTTGACCCTTAGTGCAGGGACATTGGTCTATATGATCGTTGGTTTTATCGGTACGCCTATCATCACGAGACTGGTGGATCCTGTGGACTACGGGCAGATGTCCATGCTGACGGTTTACAGCAACTTTGGACTGATGGCCTGCGGCTTGGGCCTGGATCAGACTCTGCTCCGATACTTTTATAAAGATGATATCCATTATCAGCGAAAGCTGGTATTTACCTGCTGCGGATTTCCCATGCTTGCCGCAGCATTGATTGGCATTCTTATGGTCCTGGCACATACAGTAGGATTTCAATGGCTCACATTCACGGAGTTGATCCTGCTGGAAATCAATGTGGTTGTCTTGCTGCTTCACAGATTTGCGACCTTGCTTCTACGGCTACGGACCCATACCAAAACCTATTCCGCAGTCAATGTCATTCAGAAAATCAGCTATATCCTTCTGACTGTGGTACTGATTCTAATTGTAAAGGATCATCATTTCATCATTCTTGCAGTATCTACCATCCTCAGTACACTGCTTGCAGCGCTCATTGCGATTTTCTTCGAGCGGGATATCTGGCATCTACCGGATCAAGGATATGCTTTTCCTCTGAAAAAGACCGAACTATTGAAGTATGGTTTCCCAATCATGCTTTCCAGTAGCATTAACGTGGTGTTCAGTGCATTGGACAAGCTGTTTATTCAGCATTTTTGCACCCTGACGGATGTGGGAATCTATGCCAGTGCTATGAATCTAATGGCCGTGTTTTCCGTTGTTCGGACATCTTTCAATGCGATCTGGATGCCTGCAGCTGTTGAGCATTACGAAAAGAACCAGAAGGATAAGAAATTCTATCAGCAGGGTAATGCGTTCATTTCCATATTGATGCTGTCATTTGGTGCAACCGTAGTATTGTGCAAGGATCTGTTTGTCATGTTGCTTGGCAACAAATATCAAACGGCATCTATGGTTGTTCCTTATCTAATGTTTGAGCCTATCATGTATACCATTTCCGAAACTACCGCCACCGGTATTGTGGTGCAGAAGAAGTCGGTCTACCAGGTCATCGTCGCCGGCGGCTCTTGCTTGATAAATTTTATTGGAAATTGGTTGCTGGTTCCCATTATGGGGGTACAGGGCGCTGCTCTCTCCACCGGGCTTTCTTACATCGTGTTTTTTGCTCTGCGAACCGGGCTTGCAAACCGTGTGTTCTATGTCAATTACAGGCTACCGAAATTCTTTGCAGCAGTTGTGGCGCTATTTGCCTTTGCGGTGTACGGGAGCAATCACAGCTTCTCCTGGATGCAGGTTGCTATGTTCTTGGGTGTTATGGCCGTGATTATCGTGGCTTATTGGAAAGATGTCCGGTGGTCTGTTAATTATGGAGTGCAAATAATAAAAAAATCCCTTCAAAAAACAAAGGATTAAGATTGAAACCATAACATCCATAGTAGCTGGCACCAGATATGTTATCCTGTCTATCGCCGCTCTGCCTTTTCAGAATCATATTGTGCATAGAAGCCCACCGATCCAAACAGGCGATCGAATACTTCTTGTTGGAGATAATCCATGGTTAATGTTACCCTTTCTTAGGCGTAGAGAATTAAGAAATTAGAATAATATCCAAAGAATAAAACGAAAATACGACAATCTACGCAATCTGATTGCCGTATTTTTGTTCTAGCCCTTACTTTCCTTTATCACAAAAAAGCACCCCTAAGGGTGCTTTTTTGAGGTGGTACGGATGACAGGACTTGAACCTGCACGAATTGATCACCGGAACCTAAATCCGGCGCGTCTGCCAATTCCGCCACATCCGCTTATTTTGTTTTATTATACACCATTTCTTCGGCTCTGTCAAGTCTTATTGAAAAAAATCGAAGAAAAAGACGGTAACGGCAGACCGATAAAAACTCCCCCGATGTCAAAACATCGGGGGAGCTGAAAAGCGTAAGCAGATTATTCAATCAGAAGCTGCTTTTTCTCAGGCAAGGTCTGAGTTTTCTTGGGAAGCGTCAGCGACAGGACGCCGTTGTCATATTTAGCCTTGATGTTCTCCACATCTACCGCAGATACATCATAGGAACGGGCGTATCTGCCATAGGAACGCTCCATGCAGACATACTTGTCCTTGTCTTCGGTCTTCTTCTCGCTGTGACGCTCTGCACGGATCGTCAGCGTATCGCCATCCAGATCAAGATGAATGTCATTCTTATCAAATCCGGGCAGATCGGCTTCGAGAAGGTAATGATCGCCTTCATCGGTAATATCGGTCTTGAATTCGGCTATATCCGAATTGCGGAAGAATCCGCCGAAGGGATCGCCGAAAAATGCTCTTTCAAAATCTTCCATTTCCTTAAAAGGATTATAGGTTACAACACTGTTGTTCTTACGATAGGGTCTGAGTTCAAACATAATAAATACCTCCAAAAATATAAATGTACTTTTTATGTCCGTCCTGGTTTTATATGGTCGGGCTGACTGCTGCCATTGAATATCTTCCCTGCTAACTTAAATTCATGCTCCGCTACAGAAGGCATGATACAGGAAACCGGTTGATATTGCCCATTGGTATTCCCCCTTATCTTCTTATGTCGGGCAGTCGATTGGTGCGAGTGCCAACTCATGATGGATTTTCATCATCCTTAATGGCTTCATTTCCCTTTCGACACCCTTATTATAGTCCTTGTTTTTGTATATTTATAGTTGTTTTTATGAACAATTTGTAAATCATTAGCACTCTATACGGAAGAGTGCTAATATTCGACAAAGGAATCGGTGTCCCCGAACGGTAAGATCGGGAACACCGAAGGAAGACAAACCATCAAGCGTTAAAAGCAGAGAACGCTTTATAAGTCATATACAGGTCCGCCTTGGAGATTACCTCATAGGGAGCATGCATGGACAGCACAGGGACACCGAGATCCACCACATCAATGTTCTTTTCGGCTATGTAGATGGCGACTGTACCTCCGCCGCCCTGATCGACTTTTCCCAGTTCTCCGGTCTGCCAAACGACGCCTGCATCATCAAAAATTTTGCGGACATATCCGACAAATTCGGCAGTTGCGTCAGAGGTTCCGCTCTTTCCGCCGGATCCGGTGTATTTGGTCATAACGACGCCTTCGTTGATATAGCTGGAGTTTCTGGACTCATAGACCTCGCCGAAATTGGGATCGTATGCGGCATTGACATCGGCAGACAGGCACTTTGAGTGTTCCATCATCGCATGGTAGTTCACGCCGGTTGCTTCTGCAATCTCCTCCATAAGATCGGTGAAGACCTTGGACTGCATACCGGTTGCTCCGCCGCTTCCGACTTCTTCCTTATCCGCCAGAATCACCATCAGAGTATGAACAGGATTCTTGGTTTCCAGCAGTGCCATCAGTGCGGGATAGGAGCAGACTCTGTCGTCATGTCCGTATCCGCCGATCAGCGACCGGTCAAAGCCCACATCCCTTGCCTTGAATGCGGGAACCAGCGACAACTCGGCAGACATCAGATCGCCCTCGGTGATGCCGTATTTTTCGGAAAGGAGCTTCATAATCCCAAGTTTGATGTTTCCGTCAGCTGACAAAGGCTTGGAGCCGATCAGGATGTTCAGCCGCTCTCCGGGGATTCCTTCCCTCATGGAATGGGACATCTGATCCTTTGCCAGATGCGGCAACAAATCGTTAATGTAGAAAATAGGATCGGATTCGTCCTCACCGATGACCACATCTGTATAACTGCCGTCTGCACGGACAACTCTGCCGTGAAGAGCCAGCGGAATGGCAGTCCACTGATATTTCTTGATGCCGCCGTAATAATGGGTCTTGAAGAATCCCAGATTGCCTTCCTCATAAAGGGGATGCTGTTTCAGGTCGATTCTGGGGGAGTCGATATGAGCGGCCGAAATGCGGACTCCGTTTTCGGTCGATTCGGTTCCGATGGTGAAGAAGAAGATCTGCTTTCCCCGATTGTTATAGTAGTACTTTCCGCCGACCGTCATGGGATCGCCGAAACGATAGGGGACATATCCCTCTTTTTCTGCCAGTGCGATGGCGGCAACAACCGCTTCCCTTTCGGTTTTGGATGCGTCCAGGAAGGATTTATATCCAACCGAGAACTGTTCCATTTCAGCTTCTCCCGATTCATCCAGAACCTCATAAACATTTTTCTTTTTGAAAAGAAGTTTTTCCTTCATTTCCTTGATTTCGTCATCTGATACAAACATTTTTATACCTCCGAATCCAATAACGATTTATATTTTTCCACAGCGGCATTGACCTTCCGGACATATGCCGCCGTTTCTTCCAATGGGATATGGACGAGTTTTCCGTCCTCGCAATACCGCTCATCTGCCAGCCACTCTCTGACATTCCCCATTCCGCCGTTATAGGCGGCATAGACAATCTCCCAATCACCGAAATAGGCATAAAGGTAGGCAAGATAGCAGGTTCCGTAAAAGATATTGACCTCCGGATCGGTCAGGCTTTCCTCTGTATACACCGTTTTGTCGGGATTGGCTCTGACATAGCGTTCCTGCATATCCAGAAAGGTCGACGGCTTCAACTGCATGAGTCCCACGGCACCCGATGAGGACACCACAGCGGGTCGGAAACTGCTTTCCACAAAAATGACGCCGTAGATGATCTCGGGCGGAACACCGAATTCTTCCGATGAATCCATGACAATTTCCATATATTCCAAAGGATAGCTCTTTTCTTCGATCTTTTCCTGAGACTCACCGACCCTTGCCAGCGTGACAATCACCATAACGATCACCAGCAGAACGGTCAGAACCGTCAGAAGGAAGGGACCGAGAAAATTCTTCTGCTTCACCCGACCGCCTCCCTTTGGACCGCATCAAGGATTCTGTCGATCTGTGCATCAAGATCCTCGGTTCCGTTGTTACGGATGATAAAGTCGCAACGGTCACGGAAAAACGCATCCTCGTGCTGATTGCGGATCCGTTTTAACGCTTGATCCCTTGTAAGCCCGTCCCGTTTGCAGATCCGATCTATCCGGACTTCCGGATCGGCTTCCACTGCCAGCGTATACCGACATTCCCGATCAAAGCCCGATTCGAAAAGCTGAGGTGCATCCACCAATACCGTCGAAATTCCCTTTGCGGCATATTCTGCGATCTGTCTGCGAACCTCTGCAAGAACATAGCGATGCACGATTCTGTTCAGCAGTTCAAGTTTTTCGGGACATGAAAACACAATCTCCGCCAGCTTGCCCCGATCAACCGAGCCGTCGGACCGAAGAATGTCCAAACCGAATTGATCGGTCAGAGCCGAGACGCAGTCGCCACTCTGTTCATAAAGGGTATGGGTGATCCGATCGGTATCAATGGCAGGGATTCCTCGGTTGGCAAACCGTGCGGACACATAGCCCTTTCCGCTTCCGCTGATCCCGGTCAACCCGATCACTACCATGCCTCCATCCTCCCGTCCTGCTGAATGATCTGCCTTTTGCGAGCGTCCTTCGAAAACTCCAACAGAGAATTTATGCTATTATTATAGCATACTTTTTCCGACTTTTCAAGAGGTTTTTGTTAATTCAGGATAATGATCGAAAAATTCAGGAACATACAGAAAAACATCCAGATACTGTAAAGCAAAAGGATCATAAAAACAAGGAAGCTGGTTCGGAACAGCTTTCCCATGGCAACAAGAGTCAGAAACAGGTGAAGAACAAGAACCAGAAAGGCGATAACAAATGCTTCCAAACCGAAAAAGATCGGATACCACAACAAATTGGACAGAACGACAAGGGCAAGCCAGAAGAGCGATCGGCGAACGCAGTTATTGCCCATACATTTGACAAGACCCAGAATCAGACCTACGCAGGCTCCCAGCAAAAGGTACAGAATACTCCAGATGATGATGAAGGCGGCAACGGAAGGAGCTATTCCGGGGCGAATCAGGCAATGATAAAGATAGGAACTTCCTCCGAAAATACCGGTCAGCATTCCCAGAAACAGCATGACGACAGCAGACAGCAGAACGAGCTTCCAATTGATAAAATGGAGTTCACTGCGGATTCGGTTGATCAGATTATGTTTGCACTTCAAAAAAATCACCTCATCGCAATGTATGAGGTGATTTTGTATTCTATGCCATCAGTTGTGAACCGTACAGTATCGGTTATACTGCTGTCCGCTGCTGACATAAGTTTTTCCCGAGTACAAATGCCTTGAGCTGTACAGACCGAAGAAGAAGGGATAGTTGGCTCCTCTGTATGGCGCAACATTTCCGATATCCATATAAGTGTACTGTCCGTCGGTTACATAGACATTGTAGGGGAATTCACGGGCATTTTTCAGCTTCAGCAGTCCGACATAGATGCAGTCGGAATCGGGGCAACTCGGCCCCGCAATGCCGTGACCCTTGCAATATTTGACCAGAACATGGCAGTCGCACTCCTCGTCGGGAAGCGTCTCCTTGGTGAAATAGCCGACTGCTACACGGCTTCCTCTCGGATCGGCCTCACAGGCTGAAGTGATCAGTTTTCCCGAATCCATGCAGAATTTGGCTTCGATCAGAAGATCGTCATCAAAGGTTTTCAAGGTTTCCTCGCCTGCTGCAACACGATCAAAGATCGCCTGGTGAAGCTCGGTCATAATGGCACCCCAAAGAAGGTTGTGCTGATTGCTGATGGTGCCGGACAGATCCTGCGACTCCACAAATCCGGTCCAAATACCTCCCAGATAATAGGGGGTGAATCCGATAAACCATTTATCGAAGTTGCGGTTGGTGGTACCCGTTTTTCCAGCAACATTCACCAGTTTGGCAAGAGGTGCCAAGCTGGTAGACGCCGTAGCACCGGGATATTTGATTACCGATTCCAGAAGTCGGGTCATGACCTGTGAATTTTCCTCGCTCAGGACGATCTCGGAAACAGGCTGATTGTCGATCAGAACATTCCCTTCGTTGTCACGGATCTCCAGAATGGTTCGGGGAGAAGTATAGACTCCGTTATTGGAGAAGATCGAATAAGCGGCTGTGATTTCCTCCAGTGTGACGCCGTAGGTCAGACCGCCGAGTCCCAAAGACGCATAGTTTTTGTCGGTATCAACCAGTGTCGAAATATGCAGTTTATTGGTAAGAAAATCGAAAGACTGATTAAGACCCAGCATCGAAAGCGTATGAACTGCAACGGTGTTCTTGGACATTGCGATTGCATACTCGATGGTCGTCAGACCTCTGTATGCGTTGTTGGAGTTTCGGGGCCAGCCAGTAGGGTTGGAATAAACAGGATCGCCGCTGCTGTTATAGGACACCGTTCCGAAATTGAAGGGGATATCGTCTACAACCGATCCGTAATTGATCACTCCGTATTGTATTGCGGGTGCATAAACGGCAATGGGCTTCATGGAGGATCCTGGCTGACGAACTGCCTGGGTAGCCAGATTGAACACACGGTTTCCGGTTTTCTCGCCTCTTCCGCCGACCAATCCCAGAATATTGCTGGTCTTGGGATCCATGATAATCATGGCAGACTCAACGCTTATGACATTGGATACGGGAAGATATCCGTTGCCGGACATATCGGAATAGTATTTGTCCAGCACATCCTGAACATTCCGATCCATTGCGGTCACTATGGTATATCCGTTGGAATACAGCATTTGCGTTGCTATTTTTTCGGGAACATTGTAATGCTCCATCAACAGATCAATCGCATCGCTGATAACCGCATCGGTATACCAGGATGTTGTACCCAATGTGACCACATTGGTCTTGGACTGATCCAGCGTCAGTGGCGCATCATACGCCTCATTAAACTCGGTTCGGGTGATCAGACCCTGAACATACATCTGAGTCAGAATGTCATTCCGCCTGGACTTGTTGTTATCGGGATTGCGGATCGGGTCCCATTTGGTGGGAGACTGAACAATACCGGCAATTGCTGCACATTCCAGGAGGGTCAGATCGCTGACATCCTTATTAAAGTAGACATGAGCCGCTTCCTGAACACCATAGGCGCCGTGATTGAAATAGATGACATTCATATACATCTCAAGGATTTTCGTCTTGTCGCCGATTTCCTTTTCCAATGCAATGGCTCGGAAGATTTCCTGAACCTTACGCTGAATCGTATAATCGTCGTCACCCGTCACATTCTTGACAAGCTGTTGGGTAATCGTAGAGCCGCCTGCATTATTGCCGGTGGGAAGAAAATAGTTGGCAATCGCCTTGACGGTTGTAATCGTATCGACACCGTTGTGATCCCAGAAACGCTTATCCTCAATAGCAATAAATGCATTCACCAGATTCTCGGGGATCTGATCGTAGCTGACCCAGAAGTTGTTTCCGCCGCTGCTGAGCTTTTGTGATTCGTCCTCGACAAGATTACCCTTCTCATCATAATAGCAGATGCGCGTGGAGGTATCGCCACCGGTGCCGGATATCAGCGTAATATCGTCTATCGACAGATCCACATTGTTGGCAATATAGACCGCAAAGGCGCAGACCACAATACATCCCGCTATGGCGCCGACGATAATAACCGTCAGTATCACGCTGAGAATGGCGGAAAAGACGCCCTTGATTGTCCGGAAGGTGGCATTGACCGCCGATTCTACTTCTTTTTGGGTATCTTTTTCCTTTTTTTCTTTTGCCATATTTTTATGATCATTCCTTTCACAAAGGGGTGATTACCGTAAAAAGCAACCGACAAAGGGAGTTTTGTCCGCAAATAAGGCGCTGGCATCGAAACAGACAGCATACCTTCGGACCGTTCCCCGTCAGAAAAATTATACCCCATGAATTTTAAATGCCTATGAATAAATCTTGCCAAAAATGAGAACTTTCCGTCTATTTCAGGATTACATTCTCATTTCCGCAAAGAGCGGACAGTTCGCCGATCAGGTATGCGTCCGCATAGACCGTGCATCCGTTGTATCGGATATATTTTCCGCTTTCCTTGACATAAAAGATTACGGGATTGCTTCCGTCACAGAAAATCTCCAGAAGATTGATCGCCTTTTTGCAGAGATCGCTTTCCAGTGAGTCGACGCGCAGGTAGAGCTTGGACTCCGGATTGGGAACTGACGGCACTTTGGGAGGTACTGCCGGCGGTCGGTCAACCGGTCGGTCCGGAACCTTCGGGGGCACCTCAGCGGCGACTGAAAATTCGGAATCGGGTTTCAGTCGAATCATTTTGCGGATCAGGATTTTGGGATTTTCCTCTTCCTTACAGGTTACCTCGCCCCAAACAGCCACCGCCGTGTCACGAATCAACGCAGAGGCGTTTTCCTGACAGATTTTGGGGAATGCGACCGCTTCCATTTCGCCGCACCGATCCTCCAAAGTCAAAAACATCATGTTATCGCCGTTATGGGTGGTTTTTCGGGTAATTTTAGAAATGATTCCCACGACGGTAACCGTCTGCCTGTCCCGAATGGAGCCGAAATCCTCCGAATCCTCATCAAAAGCTGCCAGCAGATCGGCTATTGCAACCTTCTGAATGGATTTTTCATGGGAAGAATAGTCATCCAACAGACTTCCGGACAGATAGACACCGATATTGGTCTTTTCAAGGGTCAGTTTTTGCCCGGCAGTCAAATCGGGAATATCGGGATAATCGAAGCTGTCGGACGGTTCGCCGAGCTCTGCCAGCAGATCGGTCTGCCCCCCTTCCGAACGCTTATATCCCGATGACTCACGCTCGTAGACGGTCTCATAGGAGGAAAGCAGTTTGGCGCGATGAATCCCAAGACTGTCAAATGCGCCCACACTGATCAATGCCTGAAGCTGCATCTTTGACAGTTCCACGGCGATCATACGCCTGCAAAAATCCACAAAGGATCGGAAGGCACCATTCCTTCGCTCCTCAATGAGTTTCAGAACAAAGCCGTCTCCCACAGAACGGATTCCAGTCAGTCCGTATCGGATATTCGTACCGGAAACCGTAAAGGTGTTTTCACTCTCGTTGATGTCCGGAGGCAGAATCCGTATTCCCAGCCGCTGACATTCCGCAACATAGATTGCCGTCTTATTGGTGTCACCGATGACCGAGGTCAGAAGGGCGGCAAAGAAGGGAGCGGGATAGTGAGCCTTCAGATAGGCCGTTCGGTAACTGACCACAGAATAGGCGGCGGCGTGGCTTTTATTGAAGGCGTATTTGGCAAATCCCGCCATCTCCTCGAAAAGCTCATTGGCAGCCGATTCGTCAATCAGATTGTGCTTGGCACCCGTCAGAAAGGCGGTACGCTCGTTTTCCAGAAGATCGCCCTTCTTCTTGGACATCGCCTTTCGGATAATATCAGCCCTTCCATAGGAGAATCCCGCGACTTTCCGACAGATCTGCATGACCTGCTCCTGATAAATGATGCAGCCGCAGGTAGAGTCCAGAATCTCGGAAAGTACCGGTATGGAATAGGTCAGCTTCTCGGGATGTTGTCTGTTTTCCAGATATTTGGGGATCGAATCCATGGGTCCCGGTCGGTAGAGGGCAATGGCGACCATGATGTCCTCAAGACGGGTGGGATGAAGATTGACCAGAAGTCTGCGCATTCCGGCAGATTCCAGCTGAAAGAGTCCGTCCGTCTTTCCTGACGCCAGAAGCACATAGGTTTCGGGATCGTCCGACGGAATTGCCGATACCGAAAAATCAGGCACACTCTTCCGTATTTCCCGCTCGGCGTCCGACAGAATCGTCAGGTATCGCAAAGCCAAAAAGTCAAATTTCAGCAGTCCCAGCGAAGCAATGGTATCCATGTCGAACTGGGTTACGGTTGTGTCGCCGTTGGTAGACAGGGGAACATAGGAATAGATGGGATCCTTGGTAATCACCACGCCTGCCGCATGAGTGGAAGCATGGCGGGGCATTCCCTCCAGCTTCAGAGAAACATCCAGCAGTTTCCGAATGGATTCCCTGCTCTCTGCCAATCGGGACAGTTCGGGAATCTTCATGGCATCCGCAAGAGTAATGCCAGGCTTCTGCGGTATCAGTTTGGCAACCTCATCCACTTCATTGAAGGGAAGTCCCAGCGCCTTACCCACATCCCGTACCGCACCGCGGGCGGCAAGCGTTCCGAAGGTGGTGATCTGTGCCACATGATCGGAGCCGTATTTTTCCGCCACATAGGCAATGACCTCTTCACGGCGGTTATAGCAGAAATCGGTGTCAAAATCGGGCATGGAAACCCGCTCGGGGTTGAGAAAACGCTCGAAAAGAAGATCGTATTTGATGGAGTCGATTTCGGTGATGCCGATCAGATAGGCAATCAGAGAGCCTGCGCCCGATCCTCTGCCCGGCCCCACGGGAATCCCCATCTTTTTTGCATGATGGATGAAATCCCAGACAATCAGATAGTACTGATCGTAGCCCATTTTCCCGATAATCAGAAGTTCATAGATCATGCGGGACTTATAGACATCATAGCTGTGTTCTTCGTCAAAAACGATGGAGCCGTCGGCGATTTTCTGCTCCAGTCCCTCTTTAGCCAGCTTTTGCAGATAGGCCTTGGGCGTCATACCGTCCGGACAGGTATATGCAGGAAGAACGGTTTTTCCAAAGGAAAAATCAAAATGACACCGCTCTGCAATTTTCAGGGTATTGGCTATAGCATCGGGGTAATTCCCAAGCAGAGACGCCATTTCATCCCCTGATTTGAGATAAAATTCATCGGTTTCAAATCCGAAGGGCTTGCCGTCGGTGATCCGGTTTCCGGTCTGGATGCACATGAGAACCGAATGAAGGTAGCTGTCCGATTTGGTCAGATAATGAGCGTCATTGGTGGCGACAAGGGGATATCCCTTCTCTGCCGACAGTTTTGCCAAGGTTTCGTTGACCGTCTTCTGATTCTCGATTCCGTGATCCTGAAGCTCCAGATAAAAATGATCTTTTCCGAAAATGCCGTAGAGCGTATCGGCAAAGCGCTCCGCCTCGTCGGTATCGCCCAAAACGACAGATCTGGCAATTCTTCCGGCAAGACAGCCGGACAGGCAGATCAGACCCTCACTGTGTTCCCGAAGCAGATCAAGATCCACCCGGGGTTTTACATAAAAGCCGTCGGTGAAAGATTTGGACACCATATAGATCAGATTCCGGTATCCGATTTCGTTTTCCACCAACAGGACAAGATGCGTATTGAAATATGGAGCGGTGCGAACATGATCGGTCCGGCTTCCCTCGGCAAGATAGACCTCACATCCGATGATCGGCTTGACTCCTTCTTCCTTACACGCTTTATAGAAATCCACAACGCCGTACATGACGCCGTGATCGGTGATGGCAACGGCAGACTGACCCAGAGCCTTGGCGGCTTTGGGAATCTCTTTGACCTTGCAGGCACCGTCCAGCAGACTGAATTCGCTGTGCAGGTGCAGATGTACAAAATCCACCATTGCTTTTACCTTCCTTTTCTTTCATCAATCCGAATTGTCAGATTGCTCCGGATTTCGACAGATTTCCATGATTTTGGCAAGCCGATGACTGACCCCGGATTTCGTAATGGGCGGATCATGAAGAGCCGCCAGTTCGCTCATGGAAATCTCGGGATTTTGCAGGCGAAGAACTGCCGTTTCCTGAAGCGGCTTGGGCAGACCGGACAGTTGCCCGGATTCGGACAGTTTCTTGATGGCATGGACCTGCTGAATCGCCGCTCCGGTCGATTTATAGATATTGGCCGTATCGCAGTTGTTGCGGCGGTTTTCATTGTTGCGGATATCCCGCATGATCTTCATTTCCATGATGGACAGAGCCGCCTGCGGTGCGCCGATCAGAGTCAGAAAATCCTCGATAACTTCGCTTTCCTTTATGTAAAGTGCGGTGACACCCCGTCTTTGGGTCAGCTTGGCAGGAACTCCCTGCTCAGACAAAAAGGAGCAAAGAGCCTGACAGCGTCCGGAATCGGAGACCGAAAACTCCATATGATAGCCGCTCTCTGGCTTCACAATGGTTCCTGCGGACAGAAAAAGTCCGCGCAGAAAATGCTTTCTGCAATTTTCGCATACAAAAAGACCGTCCGAAGGCAAAGGTTCATCAAATGAAAAGGATTTGACGATTCTGTCAAGTTCTTCCCCGTCCGGAGGAAGATAACGGTATCCGACAATGGGCGTTCGGCGACGGGTCAGTTTCCGTGTTTCTTCGAAAACAGCGTCGGATTTGAACAGTGAGCGCATCAATGATGAAAACAACTGAGAAATTTTCTCCAGATCGGTGGAAAAGCGAATATTTTGCGCTTTTATGTCGGATTGAGCGTACAATAGACCGTACAGAAGGGACTTTTTGCAGCAAAACGGTTTTACCGGAATCTGACAGAGACCGACTTTGGTATCCAACGAAAAGGACATTCCGCTACCTCCTCTTATTCAGACGGTTTTATTTGGTAATATCCCGATGAAGAACCACGGGATTTATATGCAGAGCGGTTCGAAAATGATCGGACAGGGCCTGAGCAATAGAGACAGACCGATGCTTTCCGCCGGTACAGCCGATTCCGATGGTCAGCATGGACTTCCCTTCTTTTCTATACAGCGGAATCAGATAATCAATCAGATCATTGAGCTTTTCCAGAAAAATCCCGGTTTCTGAAAACGAAAAGACATAATTGTTGACGCATTCCTCAAGTCCGGTATGGCTTTTCAGCTCGGGAATATAGAAGGGATTGGGGAAGCATCGGACATCAAACATCAGATCCAGATCGTGAGGACATCCGTATTTGTATCCAAAGGAAATGATACTGACCAGAAAATCCTCGCTGTCCTGCTTGAGCAAAAGATCGGTCAGCTGTTTTTTCAGATCCGCAGGGCGAAGATCGGAGGTATCAATCAGAAAATCGGCGTGATCCTTAATGCCGGAAAGCATCTCTCTTTCGATAACCAGTGCCCTTTCCAGCGTGATCTCACGGGTACGAACCAACGGATGAACATGACGGGTTTCCTTATACCGTTTAATAATCACATCGTCAGCCGCATCCAGATAAAGAATCCGACAGGTATGAACCGGGCTCTTTTTCCGGATCTCCCGGATCACATCCAGAAGCCTCTCGGGATCGTCGCCTGTACGGACATCCAAAGTAAAGGAGACCCGTTGATTCTTCTCCGGATTCTTTTCATAAATTTCAAAAAAACGCTCGATCAAAGTAACAGGCATATTGTCTACGCAGAAATATCCCAGATCCTCCAGATGATTTTGTACCGTTTTCTTTCCTGCTCCGGACATTCCGGTCACAATTAGTATGTCCATTTTGATGTAATTCCTTTCCGAAGCAGCCCGAATCGCAGGCGGGCCGCTTCGTTTTGATGTCAATTGATACGGTTATCGGAAATCATCCGTCTCGGGAATGATTCGGACCTCGCATTCCGGCATGATTCCGAATTTTTCACAGACGGTATTCTGAATATGCCTGATCAGGGCGAGAACATCCGCACAGGTAGCGCCGCCCGTATTGATGACAAATCCTGCGTGTTTTTCGGAAACCTTCGCACCGCCGACACAATAGCCCTTCAGTCCTGCGTCTTCAATGAGCTTTCCCGTGTAGTATCCGGGATACCGCTTGAAGGTGGAACCGGCGCTGGGATATTCCAAAGGCTGTTTTTCCTGCCGTCTGGACATAAAATCCTTCATCTTCCCGTGAATTTCCGCAGGATCGCCCTTTTGAAGCGACAGCGTGGCAGACAGTACCGTTCCTCCTGATGTCTGAAAGACACTGCTCCGATATCCGAAGTCATGTTCGTGCGAATATCTCTCGCAGATCCGACCGTCTGTTTCAAGAGAGGTGCTTTTTTCCAGAACATCGGCGATTTCGCCACCGTATGCACCGGCATTCATATAGACGGCACCTCCCAGCGTTCCGGGAATTCCGTAGGCAAATTCCAGTCCTGTCAGCCCTGCTGATGCCGCCGCCACCGCCAGTGCGCCCAACGGAACCCCGCAGTCGGTATGAATTTTCGTTCCTTCAACCGTGTAGCTTCTGAGAGCAGTTGTCAGAACTACGGTTCCCCGATAGCCCCTGTCTGAAAACAGGACATTGGACCCGTTTCCGAGAATCAAATGACGAATACCGTACTCCCTCAATGCCGATAGGACACGGACAAGCGCATCCGTCGATTTGGGAAGAATCAGATCGTCGGCAGGTCCGCCGATTCTGAAGGAAGTATATTCGGACAAAAGAGCCCTTTTACGGATTTCAAGACTGCCGTCTGCCTCCATTTGATGAAGAACTGCGTGATACTCTGTCAAATCGGTCAAATCAGATCCCTCCGTTATCCGATGACAAAACGATGGTAAACCTTTTTACCCTTCTTTATAATGACATCTCTTTCTTCAAAATATGCAGTGTCAATCGTTTTGGCGATATCGGTAACCTTTTCGTCGCACAGGGAGATTCCGCCCTGCTGGATCAGACGGCGTGCCTCTGCCTTCGATGCGGCAAGCCCTGCGGCAACCAGAAGATCAATAACGCTGATCGCTCCGTCGGTAAAACGATCGGAAGAGAGGGTCGTCGTCGGCATATCGTCGGACACCCCGCCGCCTGCAAACAGACTTTTTGCACTGGCAAGAGCCTTGTCTGCCTCTTCCTTGCCGTGAACCATCTCGGTCAGCTCATAGGCAAGGATTTCCTTCGCCTTATTGAGCTGCTGATCCTTCCAATGGCTCATTTCTTCAATCTGATCCATGGGCAGGAAGGTGAGCATACGAATACACTTCATCACATCGGCATCGTCCACATTCCGCCAGTACTGGAAGAAATCGTAGGGAGAGGTCTTGTTGGGATCCAGCCATACGGCATTTCCCGCAGTTTTGCCCATTTTCTTGCCCTGGGAATCGGTAAGCAGGGTGATGGTCATGGCATGGGCATCCTTACCCAGCTTCCGGCGGATCAGTTCGGTACCGCCCAGCATATTGGACCACTGATCGTCGCCGCCGAACTCCATATTACAGCCGTAATTCTTGAACAGATAGTAGAAGTCGTAGGACTGCATAATCATATAGTTGAATTCCAGGAAGGAAAGACCCTTCTCCATCCTCTGCTTGTAGCACTCGGCACGGAGCATATTGTTGACCGAGAAGCAGGCGCCCACTTCACGAAGCAGTTCCACATAGTTCAGCTTCAGGAGCCAATCTGCATTGTTCAGCATGGTTGCCTTGCCCTCGCCGAACTCGATGAATCTCTCCATCTGACGCTTGAAGCACTGCGCATTGTGGTCGATATCCTCCTTGGTCAGCATTTTCCGCATGTCGGTTCTGCCGGAGGGATCGCCGATCATGGTGGTACCGCCGCCGATCAGGGCGATGGGCTTATTGCCCGCCATTTGCAGACGCTTCATCAGGGTCAGAGCCATAAAATGTCCTGCCGTCAGACTGTCTGCGGTACAGTCAAAGCCGATGTAGAAGGTGGCCTTGCCGTTGTTGATCATTTCCTTGATTTCATCCTCATTGGTAACCTGAGCGATCAGTCCTCTGGCAACCAGTTCTTCATAAAGTGTCATTTTTTCGTTCCTTTCAAATAGATCAGTTTAATAGATTATATTCATTCGATCAGCCGTTTTTATTGGCATTCCGAAGCATTTCCAATGCACTTTCATAGATTGACTTTGATTCTTCTACGCCACCCATGATCCGGGACAGTTCCTCTGCCCTCTGAGAATCGCCCAGTCGGGTCAGAGTAGTGACCGAACGACCGTCTTCCTCACTCTTGACGATCTTGAAATGGGTATCGGCGTTAGCGGCAACCTGAGCCGAGTGGGTAATGCAAAAGACCTGCGGTCCTTTTGCAAGCTCCCGGAGCTTGATTCCGATCTTCTGGGAGGTTTTGCCCGATACGCCGGTGTCAATCTCATCAAAGATGATCGTGGGGATTCCCTCGCAATCGGTCAGTACACACTTGATCGCCAGCATGATTCGGGACAATTCACCGCCCGATGCAATCTTGGCAAGGGGCTTCAATGGCTCTCCCGGATTGGTGGAAATCAGGAATTCCACATCGTCCAGACCGTCCTTTCCGAGAGCATCGCCGCCGTCCTGACCCCGCCTTGCAACCTTGCAGGCAAAGGAGACCTTGTTCATATCCAGATAGACAAGCTGGTCGCAGATCCGTTCCGACAGTTCCGACGCAGCATTTTTCCGGACTTCCGACAGTTTTTGGGCAAGTTCAGCAGCATCGGAACGGTATTTTTCGTAGAGAGCTCCATATTCCTTTGCTTTTTCATCGGAGAGAAGGATTTCGTCCTGTTCCTTCTTGGCGTTCTCCAAAAAGGAAAGAACCTCGTCGACCGTGCTTCCGTATTTGCGTTCCAACCGACGAATGTCATCCAGACGGTCCTCGATTTCGGACAGCCTCTTTTCGGGATTTTCCCCGCTTCCCGGCAGAAGATCGGACACCGCCTCTGCAATGGAAGCAAGCTCATACTGCATATCATAGAGCTTATCCGAATATTCGGAGGCCTTTGGAAAGACATCCGGAAGCTCATCCAGCGATTTTCTGGCGATTTCCAGCATCCGCCACGCAGACATTCCCTTATCATTCTTGTACAGGGCGCGATAGATGGTGCTCACCTGCTTTGTCAGCAGTTTTGCATTCTGAAGCAACTTCTTTTCGGCAGTCAGATTCTCTTCCTCGCCGACTTTGAGCTTCGCCGATTCAATATCGTTGATCTGGAAGCGGAGCATATCCAGTCTCTGCTGTTTTTCCCGCTCATCCCGGAGAATGGATTCCATTTTGCTTTTGGCATCGTTCATTTTCCGATATTCTGCCCGATAGGCATCGGCAAGCTCCTGACACTTCCCGTATCGGTCCAGAATCCCAAGGTGACTGCTCTGACTAAGCAGTGCCTGATTCTCGTGCTGACCGTGGATATTGACCAGAAGGGCGCCGACCTCCCGCTGAAGGGACAGCGGAATCGACCGTCCGCACAGCTTCGTGGACGATCTGCCGTCCTGACTGACGGTGCGCTGGAGATACAGGCATCCGTCTTCATCGGGAGAAACACCCAGTTCGGACAGTGCCGATATGGTGCGTTCGGGCAGATCGGTAAACAGTGCGCTGACCATGGCGGAATTTTCTCCGGTCCGGATCAGTTCCCTGCTTGTCCTGGAACCCAGAATCAGCCCGATAGAGTCGATAATAATGGATTTACCGGCGCCGGTTTCTCCGGTCATCACCGTAAAGCCTCGGGAAAAATCCACATCCAGCGAGCGAATGACCGCTATATTTTCGATATGCAGGGAGGAAAGCATGGTTCCCCCTCCTTTCTTACAGATCAGGCAAGACCCAGCCGATCCTTGATCTGTTTGACAATGGCAAGAGCGTCACCGCCGGAATGTGCAACGGCAAATATGGTGTCGTCGCCCGCAATACATCCGAGCAGAGCATTCCCGAGCAGGGCGTCAATGGCGGCTGCAGCCGCTTGAGCCATACCGGAATAGGTTTTTACAACGATCATATTGTTCGCATTGGCAACGGAAATCACT
>JBJDZJ010000034.1:0-21516 GCA_051867915.1 Eubacteriales bacterium | reverse complement strand
CCGTAGACAAAGGCGAAAAGCTGTGCGCCGCCACTGCGCTGGGATACGGTCAAACCAACGGTGTTCCTCATAAATCCAAGCCGTTTTCGGAGGTGGCAAGCGCAGACGAACCCATCCCCGCATGGTTCCGATCCGGCGTGGAGGCGGCACTGCTTGCGCCTACGGCGATGAATCAGCAGAAGTTCCGACTGACGCTGTGCGGCAATCGGGTCATCGCCCGTGCGGGAACGGGATTTTATACCAAGCTGGATCTGGGCATCGTGAAATATCACTTTGAAATCGGAGCGGGTTCCGAACCCTTTGAGTGGGGCTGAACCAAGCCCGGGACATAGGAGAAGGGACGGGAGAGCAGATATGCTGATATTGGAGGACGAAAGCGAAATTTTGGAAATGGGCTATCCCACGCTGGTTCCCCTTCTGGTGGAGGAAACGGACGGAGATGTGGAAATCGAGGCCTATGCGGGCATCGAAGACATTGCCACCGAGTTTCACGCCCGCTTTTTGAACAATCCCTTTACCAAGGAGGCCATCGACTGGCTGGACGGGAAACTTCGCCCCTATGTGGAGGGGCTGGGCTATCTGCGGGAATGTATCGGAAAGTATCGCTGGTATCTTTCCTATGAGGCGTCCGACCCCCGAGACCTTGCGGTGGATCGGATCCGCCCCGATTCGGTTCGTCTTTGCGACGGGGACTATGATGTACGGGTGTCCTTTTCGATGGTGGAGCAGATGGATAAGGAACTGCCCGCCTATGTGACCCTTCTGGGGGATAAAATCGTCTCCATTGCCACCGTCAACGAGCATGACCCCGATCAAAGGGTGCTGGAGATCACCGTGGAGACGGCGCCCGAATATCGGCAGAAGGGGTACGCCCTGTCCAATGCCGTGGCACTGGCAAAGGATCTGTTGGAACAGGGCTATCGGGTCGGATATGCGGTCAGCCGATACAACAGAGCCTCTCAAAAGCTTGCCAAGAAGGCGGGTTTTCGGCGGACAGGCAGATTTTACGCCTACACGGCCTATAAATTGTAGAAATTTTTCAGTTTTAATATAAGTTCCGACCGCCTTTTTGAAAAAAGGCGGCGGTGAATTGTGTGCGCTCTCCGGAAATCGGCGGAGCGTGAGAGAAAGGATCGAATCATGGCATTTGATGCGGGAATGGTGGCGGCGATCACCGGGGAGCTTCGGGAGCGACTGACGCTTGCAAGAATCGAAAAGGTTCATCAGCCTGAAAAGGACGAAATCCTTCTGCTTCTCCATTCGGGCAGGGACAATCTGAGACTGACCGTCTCCGCCTCTGCCAACAATCCGAGAATCCATCTGACGGGCGAGATCAAGGAGAACCCCTCTGTCCCGCCTATGTTCTGCATCCTTCTGCGCAAGCATCTGAGCGGCGGAAAGATTCTCGATGTGGAGCAGATCGGCTTTGAGCGGGTGGTTCGGATCCGGATCGAATCCAGAGACGACATGGGCTTTTTATCGGAAAAAAGGCTGTATGCCGAAATTATGGGCAAGTACAGCAATCTGATTCTCACCGACGGGGAGGATCGGATTCTGGGCGCCATCCGCCCGGTGGATTTTACCACCTCGGCAAAGCGTCAGGTTCTGCCTGGAATGCGCTATGAACTGCCTCCTGCGCAGGATAAGGTCAATCCCCTGACCGAGACAAAGGAAGGCTTTTTTGCCCGTCTGGAGGGGGGTGAACCCTCGTCCCGGACCGATAAATTCATTACGGCGAACTATCAGGGCATCTCTTCGGTTGTTGCACGGGAAATTGCTTTTACTACGGGAGAAACCCTGTCCTGCGGGAAAAATCTGCTTTGGAACGCCTTTTCGAGACTGACAAAGCGGATCCGAAGCGGCGATTTTGAGCCCTGCCTTGTGACGGATGAAAACGGTCATCCCGTCGAATACTGTTTTTTCGGGATCACCCAGTACGGGGAAGGCTTTCAATGCGTCAGAACCGACAGTTTTTCACAGCTGATTGAGAAATACTTTTCCGCAAGGGACCAGAGCGATCGGGTCCGTCAGCGTGCGGGCGATCTGCTGAGGCTGATTCACAATGCCCGATCCCGGCTGGAAAAGAAGTCGGACTCCCAAAGGGAGGAGCTTGCCGAGGCAGCCAAAAAGGATGAATACCGCCGCATGGGTGACCTGATCACCGGCGAGATGTACCTTCTGAAGCGGGGTATGGACTCGGCCCTGCTGACCGACTACTGCGACGAGACCATGCCGAAGGTGCGGGTGGAACTGGATCCCAGGCTGTCCCCCGCCGCCAATGCGCAAAGGTATTATAAGAAATACAACAAAGCAAAGAATGCCGAGGAGATTCTGAGCGTTCAGCTTGCCCGCTCCGAGGAAGAAATCGCCTATCTGGACAGCGTGCTGGACAGTCTCAGCCGTGCCAAAGGTCAAAGCGAGCTGGACGAAATCCGTGCCGAACTGGCAGAGGCAGGCTACGGATCCCGTATGAAAAAGAATCCGGGCGGCGCAAAGAAAACGCCTTCCAAGCCCCTTGTATTCCGCACATCGGGGGGATACCGCCTGCTGTGCGGCAAGAACAATGTCCAGAACGAGCAGTTGTCCTTCAAAATCGCCGGGAAGAGCGATTGGTGGTTCCATGTGAAGAATGCACCCGGATCCCATGTGGTTCTCCTGTGCGACGGCGAGGAACCCTCCGAGCGGGATTTCACCGAGGCGGCGATGATTGCGGCGTACCATTCCTCTCTGGCTGAGGCGAAAAACATCGCCGTGGACTATACTCAGGTCCGAAATCTAAAGAAGCCTGCCGGCGCAAAGCCCGGATTTGTCATCTATCATACCAATTACAGCGCCTATGTCACCCCCGATCCCGCCCTCTGCGAGCGTCTGCGGGAGGACTGACCTGCATATCGGAGTAATTATATGAAGTTTTTTTCAACCCTCTTTTCCGAACCCGACGCTTTGGCGGGAAAGAAACCGGGTCGGAAGGATGCCTTTCTGCTGACGGCAGTCTGCCTTGCCTGTCTGGTGTATATGATCGTCTTCACCCGAGGGGTTTACCTCTACGGATCGGAAACCGACTGGGACTGTCAGCATTCGGTACTGCCCGAGTATTTTCGCGATCTGTTTTACTCCACGGGCAATCTCTTTCCCTCCTTTGCGCCCAATATCGGGGCAGGGGAGAACATTTTCTGTTTTTCCTACTATGGACTGCTTTCGCCCGTAATCCTATTTTCCTACCTGCTTCCCTTTGTGGATATGACCTATTATCTGATCGGTGCGGCGATTGTCAGCTTTTTCCTGACCGTTATTTTCTTCTATCTCTGGATCCGAAAACGCTTTGATCGCCGGATCTCCCTATATCTGACGGTTTTTCTGGCATTCTGCGGACCGCTTCTTTTCCACAGTCATCGGCACATCATGTTTGTGATCTATCTGCCCTTCCTGATTGCCGCCCTGCATTTTGTGGATGTTTGGTTTGATACGGGAAGAAAGACGGGACTGGTGATCTCCGCCTTTCTCATCATTATGAGCAGCTATCTATACAGCATCGTCTCTCTGCTCGCAATCACTCTGTACGGTATCTATCGTTTTCTGGAGCGTCGGAACGAGAAAAAGGATAAGCCCGTCCTTGTCGATTTCTTCGGAACGGGACTGCCCTTTCTGCTTCTGTTGCTGATTGCCGTGCTGATGGCGGGGGTTCTTCTGCTTCCCACGGCGATGGCAATTCCCGAATGTCGGGAGAGTACCAATCAGTCGCTGACCCGGACCGATCTGCTGCCTAAGTTCGAGCCCTATTATATGACCTTCGGGTGCTATTCTATGGGGCTGTCCTCTTTCTTCATTTTCGCCATCATTCAGCAGATTGTCCGTGGGAAGGGAAAGGATCGGTTTCTTGCCGTCTTCTTTGCGCTGACAGCGTGCAATCCTGCCCTGATCTATCTGTTGAACGCCTTTATGTATCTGGACGGAAAGGCGCTGATTCCCCTGCTTCCGCTGGGACTGCTGATCTGCGGACGAACCCTGTCCGACCTGTTTGAAGGCAGGCTCCGATTGCTTCCCGAACTGCCCGTTTTTGTGATTCTGTCGGTCCGGAAGGTGATCTTCCCCCTGTCCCAAAGCTGGAGCGGATTCTATCTCCCCGATTTTCTGGTGGTGACGGCGGTTCTTCTGCTGTTTTACTTCCTCAGAAATGCAAAATACAATAATCTCCTTGCCATTCCCCTTCCTGCGGTGTTGATCATTTCCTGCTTCGGTTACGGATCTGTGGATCGGCTGACCGCCGTATCCGACTATGAAGTCGAGAATTCCGACGATCTGTATGAGCTGGTGGAGATGGCGGTGGAGCGAGACGGCGGCCTTTATCGGGTGGCGGTCGGGATTGATTCCACCCTGACAAACGGAAATCTGCCCGGAAACACCGAAAGCGACATCATGAACAAGGTCTACCATATGTCCCAGTACGGTGACACCGTTTATTCTTCCCTGCATCGGATGGAGTATTTCAGCTTTATGCTGGATGAAATGTGCATCGACGACGCCGAGCGGGAGAACGCTTCGGTCTCCCGTCCTGTAAATCTGTATTTCAACCTCTATATGGGCAATCGCTACTGGATCAGCTACAAGGATGGCCCTGTACCGCCGGGCTATGAGGAAATCGCCCGCAAGGGGGACTATATCCTGTACGAAACCGATGACAGTCTGCCTGTGGGCTATGCCACCACTTCGCTTATGAGTGTTGAGCAGTATGAAAGTCTGTCCTTTCCGGAAACCATGGAGGCACTGCTTCGCTATACCATTGTGGAGGATGCTCCCTATGTGGAGGATTTTCAGTCGGATTTTGTGAAAATCGACTGCGACGACCTGTTTTCGGATTTTGAAAAAATGACTCTGACCGAGAGCGGCTTTCTCTATCAATCGAGCGAACAGACCACTTACCGCTATACCCTGCCAAAGGAGTGCGAAGGCAAACTGGTGGTTCTGCGCTTCTCCATCGACAACCGGGTGCCGGGCTATTCGACCGCCGATCGGAGCGTGTGGGTCAACGGCGTGCGCAATGTGATCACCCGGGCAAACTGGAAGTATTTCAACCACAACAATTCCTTCGAGTATGTTCTGACTCCGGATGAGGGCAACTGTCTGAACTTCACCTTTGATCCGGGGACCTATCGGATTTCGGATCCCGAGCTTTGGATTGTCGATCCGGCAACGCTGGAGGGACTGTCCGACGGTCTGGACCCCTTTGAGATCGACCGGGAGCGGACCAAAGGGGATGACATTTACGGCAGTATCACGGTGACCGAAGACGGATATTTCAATCTTTCCTTCCTGTACGGAAGGGGCTACACCGTGACGGTGGACGGACAGGAAATCACACCCGAAAAGGTGGACACCTGCTTCATCGGCTTCCCGATTTCGGCGGGGGATCATGAGATTCACATCCGCTACACCTCTCCGGGGCTGACGGCAGGCAAGATGGTCTCGCCGGTCGGTTTTGCGGGACTTTGCGCAGTCATCGTCTCGGATGTACTGTTGAGTCGGAAGAAGAAAAGAATGCAATAAAAATCTGGCAGTCACAGGTACCTTGTGACTGCCAAATCTGTTTCTATTTTTTCTCCCCGTCGATCTGCTCCGACGCCGCCGACAGCATTCCCGTGATCTCCAAATCCCCGTGAACGGTGAGACTTTCGCAGGTGAGATCGCCGGTGATTCGGGTAGGCGCACAGAATTCCAGCTTTTTCGGCAGGGGATCGTCTTTTCCGATCACCAGACGGACCGTCTTCCGGTCGCTGTATTGCTCCGCCCGGAGAATGTGCCTGCCTACCGCCTGCACCACCCGAAAAACGCCGTCGTCCGGCAGATCCTGCCCACGAAGGGAAGAGGATGCCGATCTCCGTCCCCGGAACAGCTCGTCGATGGTGATACCGAAAAAATCGGCAATCAGGGGCAGAAGGGCAATGTCGGGCGAAGAATTCCCACATTCCCATTTGGACACCGCCTGAATGCTGATGTCCAAAGCGTCGGCAAGGGCGGCCTGACTGATGTTCCGCTCCCGGCGCAGCCGTCTGATGTTTTGTGCAATGTCCGGATTACCCATTTTACCGTCTCCTTTCCGGGTACAAGACCGTTTTTGACCTGCTATCTTCCATTATAGCATATTTTATACGCTTTGTCCACAATTATTGGTTGATTTTTAAAAAAGGAATATCAACCGTCGGTTGATTCGACGGTAGAATATACGAAAAAACAGAGCCGATTCCGCATGCTTTGCGGAATCGGCTCTGCCGACTGTCAGGGGTTATTCGCCCGGATGATCGGAGCCGTCTTTCTCGCCGTCCTGATCGGGCTTCGGGGCAGATTCTTCCGATTCGCCGTCGGAATCGGTGCTTGGTACTGCCGCCTCATTGGAGGGAGTCCCGTCTCCGACCCTGTCGGCACGCTCCAGAAGCAGACGGTATCGCTCCTCTTCTTCGGCATTGTGCCGTTCGATGACCTCAGCGAAGGCCTTGCGCTTTGCCGCTCTGCCGGGGCGGATCAGGAAGTAATCCATCAGGCAGAGAATCGCGAAGATCACAACGCCGATGGCAGAGAGAATCCAGCCGTAGACCATGGCGGAAGATCGGTAGACGAACTCCACCGTGTGCTGACCGGGTGTGATGTCCAGTGCGATCAGCGCATTCAGGGTCTTGTAAATCTCCGCCTTTTCGCCGTCCACATAGACATTCCAGCCCTCGTCGTAGGGAATGGAGGTGAACAGCACGCTGTCCCCCTCGGGAACATTTACGGTTCCGGTCAGATGGGACTCGCTGTAATCGGCGTCGATCTGATAATTGCCTGCCGCCAGACGGGTCATGGCGTCAACGAAGACCTCTTCGTCCAGATAGTAGAAGATTTCGGGATCCTGCATAAGGTAGAAGATAGAACTGTCGTTGGTGATCTTCACCGTCAGATCGCAGTAGTCGGAGGAGTTGACATTTCCCAGACTCTGGATGCAGTCGCTTTCGTTGGCAAAGAAGGTGCCGCTCTTGGCGGTGCCGTTGTTGTCGAAGGTCCAGGATACTTCACGGGGATAGTTGGAACAGAAGAAGAAGTAGAGGGGCGCGCCGTCCTTGTAGTCTTCGGGGAAGTTCAGGGTGTAGGTCATGGTTCCGCCCTCGGAGGTGGGTTCGTAGAAGAAGTAGGGAATATAGATCTTGAACTCCTCGCCGTTCTCATCCAGCACCTTGTTGCCATCCGAATCCAGAAGGGTTTCGGATACGGTGGAGCGGTAGGTACAGCTGACGCCGCTCAGCGTCAGAGTGTATTCCACGGGCTTGAAAACCTCAACGGTTTCATCTTCGCCAAGCAGTGCCGTGATGATTTCGTTCATGGTTACGAAGGGAGAGGCATAATCAACGCTGTCGGAAATGTCCAGATACTTGACGGAATCCGATGCGGCGTAGGCAAGGGACAGGGCGTAGCTGTTGAGGTAGGCGGACAGATTGTTTTCGCTGTCGTTGCAGTATTCGGAATAAAGACCGGGAACATCCCCATTGCTGCTTTCGTAGATGATATATTTCAGTCCCAGCAGGGAGTCATTCACGGGGTTGCCGCCCAGGTATTTGGTCCAATGGGAGGTGGAACTGTAACCCATCTGATTGAGAAAACGGATGGTGGAGGCGTTCAGGGTGGAGGTGGAGTTGGAGAGACCCCGGATGTTCAGTGCCATGTTGTCGCAGACGGTACGGAAAACAGTCTTTTCCATCCGGTAGAAGGAGGGATCGTTTTCCTTGATATAGGAAACGGTGGGACTTAAACGGTCCATGAACTGAACATAACCGGTGCGGTTGGAGTATACCACATCCATGTCCAGCCCGATGGTAGTCAGAATGCCCGACAGAAACAGCTCCACACAGCAGACGGCGGCAATTCCTATGGTGCAGATCCTGCCGGATAGCCTTTTCAGCTTGGCAAATCCGATGGCGGCAAGGTTGGCGCCCAGGAAGAGGATGGAGATCCAGATGCAGAGGAAGTCGTCCAGATATTCGTAGTGCTGTGTCTGAATCAGCAGAATCAGCCCCAGAATTCCGGCACCCACGGCGACAAAATAGGAGAATTTGATTTCGTGGAGATGTTCCAATGCCCGTGCGCTGAAGACCACCACCAGGAAGATGAACATAAAACTGTATCGGTAGTTCAGCCAGTTGGGACGCTGGAATCCGTGGAAAATCAGGTCAATGATGGAGTTGTTCATGCAGAAGAGCATAATCATCAGCATGATTCCTCCGCCGATCTTCTCCCTTGCCGACACCTGCTTGCTGATGAAATAGATGGGCAAAAGGAGGACGGACAGCAGTCCGCAGTAGACGAAGGGAACGCCCTCGGGGCGGACGGTGTCGTAGGAGCCGGGCAGCATCTGACCGATGAATTCGATCAGATCAAACTGAGACAGCATCTCCCATGAAGGCTCCGAGAAGGAATTCTTTCCGAAAGACAGGGAATAATAGGTGGGGATAATGATGATACAGGCGATCAGAATGGCGGTCAAAGAGGCAACGCCCATTCTGCCCAGCGATTTGAGAAAATGGAACCGCTCGCCGTAGTAGTTGTTGTCGCCGAATTTGACATTGCAGGTGAAATAGTAATAAAAGAAGTAAAAAAGCAGGAAAATGCAGGTCATCCAGCCGATGTAGAAGGTGGAGATCAGGGTCAGGGTCAGGCAGACCACATACATCTTGAACTTTCCCTTGGTAATCAGCTGTTCTGCGCCGTACAGCGTCAGAGGAAGGAGCATCATGGCGTCGATCCACATGGTGTTGTGGGCGTAGGCGATCATGTAGGAGGACAGCGCATAGCAGGTGGACATGGTGATGGTGCCGATGATGTTGGCGTTCGGACGGTGCTTTTTCAGATAGAAGGTCATGGTCGCACCGCAGGTGCCGCATTTGATCAGCAGGATGGTAAGAAGCGCTTCGGTGATGTGATCGGAAGGGAACAGGGCAACCAGATAGGACAGGGGAGAGGCGAGATAGTAGGCGTAGATGCCGATAAATTCGCCGCCCAGCGATCTTGCCCAGGAGTAGAAGAAGGAGGCGTCTCCACGGAGAATGTGATGCAGAGCCTCAAAGAAATAAACATACTGTCCGTTGAGATCCAGAACCAGAACCGATCCCTCACCGAAGGGGTAGGTTCCCATGCAGATGTAGATCAGCCAATAAATCAGAAGGGGGAGAAAGAAGGCGGCGGCAAGATAGCCGTATTTTCGTTTCCACCTCGGAAGAGGGGATGCAGCCAGAAGCTCGGAAAACCGTCTCTTCTGACCCTTTTGTGCGATGGGTTTGTTTGCGTCCATAAATAAACCTTTCATTTTTTTTCGTTGTCGGGCGGATTCGCGGCGGAATCCTTGGGCAATACCTGCCGTATGTACTTTTCCAGGCGGATTCTGGGGAGGGTCAGATCTCTTCCGCATCCCACGCATCGGATCCGGATATCCGATCCGATGCGCAGAACCTCCATGGTGTCGGACCCGCAGGGGTGATTTTTCTTCATGTTCAGCCGATCTCCGACGGCAAGGGGAATGATTTTCATAGTATCAGATGCCTTTCCCAAAGCGTAGTGATTGTGTCGGAAGGACCGCCCCGCGTCAATCCGGGCGGTGTGATTCCCGCATGAAGGGGAAGCGGATTCTTCAATCCTTTTCAGTCGCTTCAGTCGCTTCAGTCGCTTTCCCGGTCGCTCTCGGAATCAAAGGCCGCACCTGCGCCCAGTAGCTCTGCGCCGTATTCGCTGAGCAGTTCGTTTAGCTGATCGGTGCCGAGCAGAATCGTGATCGAATCCTGATCGGCGGAGGCGATGACTCCGGGGGAGAAGACGAAGGCGATCCCTTCGGGAACGATCAGCCATGAGGATCGGATGGCCGTAGCGGCAACGGATTCATAGGAGGGGTACAGGGAATAGCCTCCGGACGCCAGCGCACGGTTGACAAGCGTCAGCAGTTTGTCCGAAATGCCGGCGGTAAACAGGGTGGACAGGTCCACCTCAAATCCGGCCTTCAGGTCGATGACACTGCAAACATAGGAGCGGCTTACAATCCCGTCGGCATTGGTTTCGCTGACGGTGTAAAGCAGGCTGATGCGGCTTTCGGAGTAATCGGTGATGGTATAGGTAACCGAAAATTGGGGCGTACAGAAAAAGGGAACGCCGGAGGTAAAATCGGAAAGATAGCTTTTTTGCAGATGCTCAATCCGGCTTAAAAAGAGCTGACGGGTTTCTTCCAGAACCTGTCCGACCGCCTCTTCGGGGTCGCTGTTTTCCACGAAATGAATGACGGGAAGGGTCATGGAGACCCGGATAAGACCGAATCCGTCGGGTTCGGTAATTTCGTAGACCGTATCGGTGGGTTCTACGCCGATGTCATGAATCTTCACATCCAGAACGGAGGGAAAATGATAAAAGATGGGTGTTTCGGGAATCTTCTCTGTCGGATAGGTCAGAGCGGGAGAATCTTCGGAGCCGGAAGACGGGCTGCCGGAAGAATGGGCACCGATAAGGGTGCAGGACGAAAGCAGGAGAGGAAGGGCCAGTGCCGATGCCCAAAATCGAATCAGTCGCAAGGGGTTCACCTTCATTTTTATGGTTCAATCTTCCTTATTCTATCACATGAGCGGGAAAAATTCAAGACTATTTCATGAACTTTTTGCCCGGAATGGATTTTTTTACAAAGATCTTTCGCAAAAAAGGAATCGGTGTCCGGGAAAATATCGGTTTTGTCGAGCCGCCGTGTTCCGGACTCCGATCAGCTGAGGTAGGGAGAGAGCCTGAGCTCCAGCTGTCCTGCCGATTCCCTGTAAAAAAGTCCGATTCCGTCCGAAGTCAGCCGATCCAGCTGATCGGCCAGCCGCCCGCATTTTTCGGGACTTGGCATCTGTTCCATTTTCCGACATTCTTCCGACAGAAGATCGAGATACAGCTCCAGTTTCTCCCCCCGATTGACGGCTTCCATTCGAAGAGCCCCTTTCATGCGCTCCACCGCCGACTTGGCGGCGACGAGATCGGATCGGTTCTCGGACGGATCGGTTTTGTCCCCCGCTTCACGCAGACAGTCGGCGACCTCCGAAAAGCCGGAATAGAGAATTTCGGCAAGCTGTCGGTCGCTCCATTCGTTTCCCCACCGCAGTTTCTCGTTGCTGACCCTGAGAAAATACAGACAGAACAGGGAAAAAATCAGCAAAAGGGAAATCAGGCAAAGATAGCGGATGTGCGCCGAAAACAGACGGCGTCGAAGGCTGTTTGCAGTGCCTACTTGGGAAGAATTCCGAACCTTTCCAATATTTTTCATAAAAAATCCTTTACAAATCCGAATTTATCTGCTATAATAATGAAATAGACGGGTCGTCTCTGCTTATAGTATGAGTCGGATTGACCCGTACAACCGATGAAAAATCTGCCGACGGAAAGGACGCCTTTATGGAATGGATCGATCGCCTGTGGGACAGGCTGTACGGAAACGATCTTGTAAAAAAATCCCTCCGTGCCGATCTGGCGTCCGGACGGCTGGCACATGCCTATCTTCTGGAAGGACCGGAGGGCAGCGGAAAGACGACGCTGGCGCTGACTGTCTGCGCCGCCCTGTCGGAGGATAGCAGGATGGCGGAGCGGATTTTTGCGGGAAATTGCCCCGATGTGATGACGGTTCGCCGAAAGGAGGATCGGAAAACGCTGGGCGTGGATGAAATCCGCGCCATGCGCTCGTCCGCCTATATCAAGCCGAACGATCTGGAGTTCAAGGCCTATCTGCTGGAGGACGGCGGAACCATGACCGTCCAGGCCCAGAACGCCTTACTGAAACTTTTAGAGGAACCGCCCGGAAATGTCTATTTCTTCTTGATGTGCGAGAACGCCGCCGCTCTGCTTCCCACCGTCCGCAGCCGTGCGCCCACCCTTCGGATGCAGACCTTTTCGTCCGATGAACTGTCCGATTATCTGATTGCCAACGATAAGAAGGCAAAAATTCTCAAAAACAATCAGCCGGACGCCTTCGGAGAATTGCTGACGGCGGCAGGGGGAAGCATCGGACAGGCTCAAAAGGAACTTTCGGGCAGCTCGGCGGGAAAATCGGATCTGCGGGATCGGGTGATCGGCTTTGTCGAAACCCTTGCCGCCAAGAATCCCACGGAGATCACTCTTGCCTGTCTGGGACTGCCCTCCAAAAGGGAAGAACTGTCCGATTTCTATCATCTGACCCGTCTGGCTCTTCGGGATCTGATGGCGCTCCGCTGTCTGCCCGACCCTGAGCTACTCTTCGGAGACGGGGATCGGCTGAGGGCATTGGTGGGACGGATGTCCCAGAGCCGCCTGCTCCTTTTGGAGGAGGAGATCGCCGGGCAGGAAGAACTGCTTGCTTCCAACATCAATCTTCAGAATTCCAGAATTTCGCTGTCTGCGGCGATTGCGCAGATCAAATAAGACCCATCGGATCGGGAAAGGAACGGTATAACATTGGATAACTACAAAACGAACGAGACAAACGACAATCGGATTCAGGACGGCATTCAGGCAGATTCCGCATCGGAAAAAGCCCTGACCGCCGAGGATCTTCCCGACAAGGTCAATGTGATCGGAGTCACCTTTCGGGATTCCAATAAGCTTTACCATTTCGCCGCAAACGGCGTTCTTGCCAAAGAGGGCGATCATGTAATCGTGGAGACCGCCAGAGGCGTTGAATACGGCAAGGTGTCCATGGCAAATAAGCTGATCCCCAAGACCGAATTGGTTCTGCCCCTGAAAAAGGTTCTTCGGGCGGCAACCGGGGAGGATGATCGGCATCTGGAGGAAAACGCCCAAAAGGAGGAGGAAGCCTTCTCCATCTGCCAGAAAAAGATCGCCGAGCACGGTCTGGATATGAAGCTCATTGATGTGGAGTACACCTTCGACAATGCCAAACTGCTTTTCTACTTCACCTCCGACGACAGAGTGGATTTCCGGGAGCTGGTCAAGGACCTTGCCGGAACCTTCCGTACCCGTATTGAGCTGAGACAGATCGGCATCCGGGACGAAACCAAACTCATGGGCGGACTGGGCGTCTGCTATCGGGAATACTGCTGTCACAGCTTTCTCAATGATTTCACTCAGGTGTCCATCAAAATGGCAAAGGAGCAGGGACTGTCGCTGAACAGCGCCAAGATTTCGGGCGCCTGCGGAAGGCTGATGTGTTGCCTGCGATTCGAGCATGAAACCTATCAGGAGGAGATCAAGCGGACGCCCAAGGTAGGCGCCCTGCTGGTGACGCCCGACGGAACGGGAACGGTCATTGAATCCAAGCCTCTGGTGGGACTGGTCAAGGTCAGGCTGGACGCCGATCCCGAAGGCGCACCCAAAATCTACGATCGGGATCTGGTTCGTCTCAAGACCGATGCCGACGAAATCACCAAGAAGGGCGAAAAGGTGGAACGCCCCAAGCTCCCCACCAATGTTCCCTTTACTCCCCTTACCCCCACCTTTGACAATGCCGAGGCAGAGGGCACAAACGGGTCTGCGGCAGGGTCCGACGGTAAGGAAGGCAGAGAATCCAAGTCCCGTCAGAATACACAGAATCGCCGCGGCCGTGACAATCGCCGCAAAAACAACGCAGGTTCGGACACAGACACTGCCGCACCCGCAGGCGATGAACCGTCCCGCAAGAATTCCGAGTCCGGAACCGGTGCCAAGAACGCCCAGAAGGGCAAGCGTTCCCAGAACCGTCAGACGGCGCAGGTCGGCAAAAACGATCGGGAATCCCGAAACGATAAAAACGATCGGGAGTCCCGGAACGATAAAAACGGTCGGAACGCTTCCAATGCTCCGTCCCGTCAGGAGTCCAAGACCTCGCAGAATGCCAAAAATCCGGGTCAGGGACAGGGCGGCAGAACTGTACGGGTAAACAACGGCAAAGTCGATAAATTCGAGCGCCCCCCGAAGAGCGAGCGTCCCGATGGTGAGGAGACAAACGCAAAGCGGGAGAGAAGGGATTTCCGCAGACGGAACTCCTCGGAAAGAAAGGGCGAAAATACCGCCAAAAAAAATGAAAATCCCAATGAAAAGTGATTGATTTTTTTGAAAAGGTATGCTATAATATGAACACAACCCGATGCGGCGATGTGATCGCATGGGAATTTGAACAGGAGGTTTACTTCAATGGCTTATAAAATCAATGCAGACGAATGTCTCGGCTGCGGCGCATGTGCAGATGCTTGCCCTGTCAGCTGTATCACCGAGAAGGACGGAAAGTACGTCATCAATGCGGATGAGTGCCTGAGCTGCGGCTCTTGCGCCGGCGTATGTCCTGTAGGAGCTCCTTCTGAAGAATAAGGACACTACATAAATATAGGCAGGCGACATCGTCTGCCTATATTTTTAATTGTAAATGATCCGGAATTTGCTTTGTCCGTGCCTGTGCCGGACTGTTTCAAATGAAAAGACAGGAAGGAGTTCTGCCATGTCAGAAGAGCGCACCGATCGGATCAACGAAAAACTGACTCTGATCCGAAGAACCGACGGTCTGACCTTCGGCACCGACGCCTATCTTCTGTATGCCTATCTGCCCGGAAAACGGTGGAAAAAGGCGGCGGATCTGGGTGCGGGAACCGGAGTCATCTCCCTGCTCGCCCTGGCAGGCGGCAAGGCGGAGAAGGTCTTCGGAGCGGAAGTTCAGGAGGAATATGCCGCTTTGATCGAAAAGAATGCCCGCCTGAATGCGCTTGAGGATCGCCTGATCCCTCTGTGTAAGGATGTGCGTGACCTGACTTCGGCAGACACCTTCGGTGAATGTGATCTGGTTTTCTCCAATCCCCCCTATCTTCGGGGAGAATGCGGCTATCGGAATCGTTCGGACGCCATGAATGCCGCCAGACGGGAGGTTTTCGGAACCATCCGGGATTTCTGCGCCGCCGCATCCAGACTTCTTTGCAGTAAAGGAACCTTCTGCCTGGTCTACCGTGCCGATCGGACGGTGGATCTGTTTGCCGCCATGCGGGAGGCGGGGATCGAACCCAAACGGCTGACGCCCGTCCATTCCTATTCCGACAGCCCGCCGGGACTGATTCTGTGCGAGGGCAGAAAGGGCGGCGCCCCGGGACTGTATTATACCAAGCCCCTGATTCTCTATCGGGATAAAGGGCAGAATCCGCCCCGATACACAGAGGATCTGAGTGCAATCTATGAAAAAGGTGAATTTGATGAATCCTATCGAAACCCCTGATCCAATCGGCTCTTTCTCCGATTTTTCGGAGGAAAAGAACAAAATCGTGGGCGGAACCCTCTATCTGGTGGCGACCCCCATCGGGAACCTGTCCGATCTGTCCGCACGGGCGGTCAAGGTTCTGCGGGAGGTGGATTTCGTTGCGGCGGAGGATACCCGCAACAGTCTGAAGCTGATGAACGCCTGCGGAATCGTGGGAAAGTCTATGATTTCCTATTTTGAGCATAATAAGAAGGAGCGGGGGGAAACCATCGTCCGCAGACTGCGGGAGGGAGAGTCCTGCGCCCTGATTACCGATGCCGGAACGCCTGCCGTCTCCGATCCCGGTGAGGATCTGGTGAGACTGTGCGCCGCCGAGGGCATTCCCGTGACCGCTGTCCCCGGATGCTGTGCGGCGATCACCGCACTGACTCTGTCGGGACTGCCTACCAAACGCTTTGCCTTCGAGGGCTTTCTGGAGGGTAGCAAAGCCCAGCGAAAAGCCCGGCTTGCCGAACTTGCCGACGAGAAGCGGACGCTGATTCTGTACGAGGCGCCCCATAGGTTGTGTGAGACGCTGGCTCAACTGTCCGAACTGTTCGGGGACCGTCAGATTGCCCTCTGTCGGGAGCTGACCAAACTCAATGAGGAAATTCTACGCACCACCATTCCCCAGGCGGTAGAGCATTATCAAACGGAGGCGCCCCGGGGAGAGTATGTGCTGATTATCGAGGGGGCAAGCGCCACCCGGGAAGAGCTGTTCTGGCAGGATATGAGCGTTCCCGAACACATCGACTATTATCTGAAGGTGGGTATGGATAAAATGAATGCCATCAAACAGGTGGCAAGAGATCGGGGCGTCGGAAAAAGCGTGATTTATAAGCAGGCCACCGAGATGGAAGGGAGAGAAGACAATGCCGAAGACTGAAAAAAGCGACCCCACCATTGCCCAGAATAAGAAGGCATACCATGATTATTTCGTAGACGAAAGCTATGAAGCGGGAATTGCCCTCAGCGGAACCGAGGTTAAGTCGGTTCGTCTGGGGCAGGTGAATCTGAAGGATTCCTACTGCTCGGTGGATAAAGGCGAACTGTTCGTCCGTGGGATGCACATTTCACCCTATGAAAAGGGGAATATCTTCAATAAGGATCCCCTGCGGGTCAGAAAGCTCCTGATGCACAAAAAGGAGATTCTGAAGCTGGCATCTGCCACCGAACAGAAGGGTTATACGCTGATTCCGCTGTCCCTTTACTTCAAGGGAAGCCGTGTAAAGATGAAAATCGGAGTTTGCCGAGGCAAAAAACTGTGGGATAAGCGGGATACCGAGGCCAAAAATCAGGCAATCCGGGAAATCGAGCGGGAAACCCGGGAGAGAGATCGAAGAGGATACGATCAATGAAAAATCTTTGGCTTGTTTTCCCCTGTGTGCTGCTTCTGTTGACCCTGATCGGATGCTCCGGAAAGACCGTCACAACCGGGACCACCGTGACTGTTCCGGGTACATCGGTCTCCACCGATCAGACCACCGACCTTATTGGGACGACACGGGAGCCTCCGGTGACGACCGCCGCCTCGTCCCACATCACCGCTGATCCGTCGACGAATCCAATCCCGTCCACGGGTACAACCGCGAAGCCGAGCACGGAAACGCCGTCGGTTACAACCCTAAAACCCATTACGGAGGTACCACCGGTTACAACTGCGAGCACCATTGTGACAACCCCTACGGTGACGACGGCGGGTGCGCAGACAACGCCTCCTCCGACTCACACGGATGATCCGGAATTCTCTGAGGTTCGGGAGATCGTCTATACCGCCGTGGAATGTCCCATTTATGCCGACAATAGTCTTGGAAAGGAGATCGACCGACTGCCCTCGGGCATCAGCGTTCTGCGAATTTCTGTCGGCAAGACGGTCAGCGTCCTGTCCTATGAGGGCGGAAGATGTTATGCCCGCTCGTGTGATCTGACCAAGGATGTACCCGCAGAGGCGGTCCGCTTGATGGAAGCGTATGGCGGTATTTACTATCCCAATAATGGCAAGCTGATTGCCATTGACGCAGGGCATCAGGATCATTCCATGCCCGAGAAGGAGCCGCTGGGACCGGGTTCCACCGAGTTGAAAGCCAAGTTGTCTTCGGGAACCCAGGGAGTGGCAACCCGAATCCCCGAGTACGAACTGAATCTCGCCGTTGCGCTGAAGCTCAGAGACGAACTCATCAGCCGCGGGTACGGGGTGGTCATGATTCGGGAGAGCAATCAGGTCAACATCAGCAATGCCGAGCGTGCGCTGATCGCCAACGCCTACGGCGCCGACGCCTTCATCCGCATTCATGCCAACGGTTCCGAAAATCCCACCGAGTCGGGCGCCTTCGCCATCTGTCAGACGAAAAACAATCCCTACAATGGGGAGTTGTATGCCGAAAGCCGCCGACTGATGCAGCTGGTCTGCGACTGCTTCTGCGAGGCTACCGATACGCCCCGCCAGTCCGACTGGGAGACCGATACCATGACCGGTATCAATTGGGCGGGCGTGCCCGTCACCATTCTGGAAATGGGCTATATGACCACTCCCGATGAGGATCGGAAGATGGCGACCGACGAATTCCGCACCGCCGCCGCCATCGGTATAGCCAACGGATTGGACGCCTATTTCGGGGGCGAATAACAACTGCGGGAATACATATGAACCGATGGGCTGTCGCAAACGGCAGTTGACAGAATCCCCATAGTGCAGCTTCAGAATTTATGTGTCTTTTTAAATGGCTGCGCTTTGGGGATTATTACCTTTCTTTTATAAATTATTTTCGCATCATCGCCAACCTTTCCGATTTTTTGCCCACTGTATGGTCAAACGGTACCGGATAAACAAATGAAAAGGAAAAACATCATGGAGAAAGCAAAGGCAGATCAGATCATCACCGAATATCTGCCCAAAATCTACGGATTTGCGGTGGATAAGTCCTTCTTCTACGAGGAGGCGGAGGAAATCGCCTCCGAAATTGTGGAAGAGGTCTATCGGACCCTGCTTTGCCGGGAAGACATCTATAATCTAGACGGCTATGTCTGGCGGATCTCGGAGCATTGCTATGCCAAATATGTGGCATCCAAGCGAAAGTGCGGCGTCTCCATTGACGGCATGGAGATTCCTTATACCGAGAGTTTCCCCAGCGAGGGAATCTCTGACGAGATTCTGCTTCTTCGTCGGGAGATCGCCTTTCTGACAAAGGTTCGCCGCAGAATTGTCTATTCCTTTTACTTTGAAAACAAGTCCATCGCCCAGATCTCGGAGTCCATGTCGATCCCGGAAGGTACCGTCAAATGGCATCTGAGTAAGGCAAAAAAAGAATTAAGGAGAGGTTTTACCATGGAAAGAAAAATCGGAAAACTGGGGCTGAATCCCATCAAGGCACTGTCTTATAGTCATGATGGATATACCGGCAACAACGAGGGCCCCGAATTTTATCTTGGCGACAAGCTGAATCTCAATGTGGTATACAGTGTTTATTTTTCACCCAAAACGGCAGAGGAAATTGCCGAAGAACTGGGCGTGACCCCCGTTTTTATTGAAGACAGGATTGCCCTTCTGGAGGACAACGGATTTCTGACCCGTCTTGCAGGGGATCAGTTCACCACCTGTGTGTTGTTCGACCCCGAAACCTATTCCAAAGAGCGGGAGGACGGCATGCGGAAGATGCAGAAAAAGGCGGCGGAGCTTCTGGTGAAGGAATATGTTCCCCTTGTCCGTGCCAGTATGGAGGAGATCAAAGAGGTCTGGCTGCCCACCGGCAATCGGGAACTGTTCGAGGCGGCGATGATTCTGTACGCAGTTTCCCAAAAGTGCAGACTGGAAACCGGAATGGATCTGTCGAAATATCAGATTCAGACCACGGCGGGCGGACGGTTTTTGGCATGGGTTGAGCTGGAATCGACTCCGTCCGATCCCGACTATCAGCCGGAACCGGACTCGGTTTATGAAATCGGTAATGTCTGCGGACCTATGACAAGAGGCTCGTATAAATACCCCGTTTTTGCGTGGTCTCTGGATACCCGATACACCACCCGCAAGGGAACATGGAAGAACAATCGGACTGCCGACTACGAGTATCTGTATGAGTATATGACCGGAGCCCTTTCCGACCGTCCCGCCGACGCCGAAAAGCTCGCCCGTCTTCGGGAGATCGGATTTCTGGACAAAGAAGGAAAGGTATCGGTTCTGGTCATCAAGGGCAATCACGAGGACATTTTCGGGAAGGTCCCCCCACTGCCCGAGGAGATGAAGAAGCCGTTTGCCGACTTTGCGCTGGAGTATGCCTCAGCCGAGGCAAAAGCCTATCCCGAACAGATGCGGGATCGGGTAATCGCACAGGAGGTCGGTGGCTTTATCGAAAATGCCGTCGGCATGATGGTCAAGGATATTCTCTATCGGGACGGAATTTTCAAGCCCCTGACCGAAGAGGAGCGGATCGCCACCGATCTGCTGATTTTCACGGATAAACTGCCCGGATAAAGAAATTTGGACAAAAAGGGACAGAGGCAAACCTGCCTCTGTCCCGATTTTATGTTTTTTTACATCATAGCGTCTGCCAGTGCTTCGATCTGTGCCTCGGACGCCTCGTTCAGCGCAGATTTTACGGTGACGACGGGTTCCGCAAATGTCAGATTCTTGCAACCCTCGAACATTCCCTTCATGATCTTCGCCGCAAGGGGAGCCCAGGAGCCGTTTTCAATCAGTCCGACGGTGCGGTTCTGATAGCCTCGCTCGGTGAGATGCTGGATGAACTCCTTCATAATGGGGAAGATGTCGCCGCAGTAGGTGGTGGTGGCAAGTACCAGCTTGCCGTAACGGAAGGCATCCTCCACAGCCTCCGCCCAGTCCGATCTTGCCAGATCGCAGAGGACCACTTTGGGGCATCCCTTGGCTGTCAGCTTATCGGCAAGCAGTTCTGCCGCTTTTTTGGTGTTGCCGTACACCGAAGTGTAGGCGACCATGACGCCCTCGGATTCCGCAGAATAAGAGGACCAGACCTGATAAAGATTCAGGTAGAGAGACAGGTCACCGGTCAGTACGGGACCGTGCAGGGGGCAGATGGTATTGATGTCCAGCGCGCCCGCCTTTTTCAGAACGGCCTGAACCTGTGCGCCGAACTTGCCCACGATGCCGAAATAGTAGCGGCGTGCTTCGCAAGCCCAGTCATCCTCGCCGTTATCAAGATCGGTTGCACCGAACTTTCCGAAGGCGTCGGCAGAGAAGAGAACCTTGTCGCAGGAATCGTAGCTCATCATGACCTCGGGCCAGTGAACCATGGGAGCGGTGACAAAGGTCAGGGTGTGCCGACCCAGACACAGGGTGGAGCCTTCTGCGGCGACGATCCGATGATCCTTGCAGTCGGTGCCGATGAAGTTCTTCATCATGTTGAACGCCATGGCGGTCGCCACCACTACGGCGTCGGGATAGGCACTGAGGAATGCGGCGATGCTGCCCGAGTGGTCGGGCTCCATGTGCTGGACGATCAGATAGTCCGCCTTCCGCTCACCCAGTACAGAGCGAAGATTTGCCAGCCATTCATCGGTAAAAGCGGCGTCCACGGTGTCCAGAACGGCGGTCTTCCCGTCTACAATCACATAGGAGTTGTAGGCAATGCCCTCCGGAACGGCGTACTGACCCTCAAAAAGGTCGATTTTGTGATCGTTTACGCCGATGTTTTGAATTTCTTTTGTAACATTCATTTTGTTAAATTCCTTTCCCGGAATGAGAGTATTCTTTCCTGTATTATAGCAGGTCATAAGGCAAAAATCAATAGGTTTTTCGTATTATATAAGAAAATTTATTATCCGGGAAAACCGAAGAATCTCTGTCAGGATATCTTGGATTGAGACAATCCCGATGCCCCGGACAGGAATTATGCCATCCTGCGGCGACATTAACCGGATGATCGGGATGCTGATAGACCGGACTTGGCATTGTGACGGGAAATCAACCGTCGAATGCCCGGCGCCAGAAGCTGAATCAGGACGGTTTCGGCTTCAAACAACAGCAGGACGACAGTCAGATGCTCGGCGCCGATGAGCAGTCCCACTATGGCGACAGAGAAGGGAAAGTAATACACAAAGGAATACAGGACGATGTAAAGAGCGAACTGGTAGGGAAGCAGCCTTATCCAGACCCGTCCCTCGGGCATCAGTATGACCGATGCCCCAAGCAGAACCGGAATGATCAGAATCACGCCGATGGGAGAAGGGAAAACTCCTGCGCATACTTCATAAACGGCGAATAAGGCGATGAGTGAAGTGCCCCCTGTCAAGTAGACAGACGAAAAAACAAAAATATTTACAAATGA
>JBJDZJ010000033.1:0-4141 GCA_051867915.1 Eubacteriales bacterium | reverse complement strand
TCGAAAAAAGCGGAGAAATCTCTCGAAATCTCCGTTTTTCTCGTTTTTTCTATGCTGCATCTAAATTGACGCATCATCATGGCAGGGGCGTAAGGACTCGAACCCTAGACATGCAGTTTTGGAGACTGCCGTTCTACCATCTGAACTACACCCCTATTTGATTGACTCGTCTATTATATCACATCCTTTTCGGAATTGCAAGGGGTTTCGCAAATTTTTTTTCGTTTTTGCGACTATTTTTTTCAATCCCCTCTTGACAAACCCTTTTTTGTGTGCTATACTGAACACATGAACAAATGCTCATATGTTTATAAAACAACAGAAGGAGGAAGAGGCATGACCGACGAGATCCATGAAGCGAAGGTGCAGGCGAACGCAGAGGGGAAAGCGTCAGACGACATCGAATGTTGTGATTATCTGTGTATCCATGAGGATGCGGTGACCGAGGTTCAGCGGAACCTGCCCGACGAGGACACCATTTTCGAGCTGGCGGAGCTGTACAAGATTTTCGGCGATCACACGCGCATCCGCATTCTCTGCGTTTTATGGGAGCATGAACTGTGCGTCTGCGACATTGCAAAGCTTTTGTCCATGACCCAGTCGGCGATTTCCCACCAGCTGCGGGTGCTGAAATCGGCAAGGCTCATCAAGGCTCGCAGGGACGGGAAGACGGTTTTCTACTCGCTGGCAGACGAACACGTCCGCACGCTAATCAACTGTGCCATTGAACATATTCGGGAATAATCCTTACATCGGGAGACGGAATCATGAAACAAGAGATTATGTGGGAGTGGGACGGATATGTGATCCGCCCGGCGAGAGCGGAGGATGCGGAAAACTACTACCGACAGAACTTTGATCCGCTGGACAAAGAGGCGGCAAGATTGACCGGGTGCAGAGAAACCTTTACCAAAGAGGAGGTCCTTTCCTTCTTTTCGGAGTCGATTGCCGATGAAAGCCGCTGTTTCTTCCTGATTCTCTCCCCCGACGGTCAGATCATCGGCGAGAGCGTTCTCAACGATATGGACCCGGTGGCACGCAAAGCCAACTTCCGCATCGGCATTTTCCGGGCGTCAGAGCGGGGCAGGGGAATCGGCAGCTGGGCGACGCAGGTCACCCGGGACTATGCCTTCGGAGTGCTGGGACTGCATCGGCTGGAGCTGGATGTCTTTTCCTTCAACCCACGGGCGCAACAGGTCTATCGGAAGGCGGGATTTCGCCGGGAAGGCGTCCTTCGGGATGCGGTTTTGGACGGCGATCGGTACGCCGACGACATTCTCATGGCGATGCTGGAGGACGAGTGGCGGGAACTCGTGAAAAATCCCGGAACGGACGGCAGTCAGCCGTCAAATTGAACCGTAAAACCAAAAGAACAGAGGAGATATAACCATGACAAGAAATTTTGTGCTGTCCGACATCGACTGCGCGCACTGCGCCGCAAAAGTGGAACAGAAAATCAAAAAAATCAAGGGTGTGCAGGACGCCACGGTGGTCTTTTTGACCAAAAAAGTGTCCATTACAGCCGACGAGGCGGATTTTGACCGGATCATCACCGAGGCGAGAGCGGCGATCAAGAAGGTGGAACCCGACTGCGAGCTGATCTGCAAATGAAGCTCTCCAAACGGCAGAAAAAGGACGCCCTTCGGATCGGGATCTCGCTGATTCTCCTGATTCTGGGGCTGATCCTGTCCCGCCTTTTGGTGGGGGACGGGGATACCTCCGTGGGATCGGCGGGCTATTTCATCTCCCTTGCCTGCTTTCTCCCTGCCTTTCTGGTGGCAGGTTATAAGACCCTGGCGTCGGCGGTGGGCGGACTCTTACGGGGGCAGATGTTCGACGAGAACCTGTTAATGTCGGTAGCGTCGGTGGCGGCGGTCGTCATGGGCGAATTTTTGGAAGGCGTCGCCGTCATGCTCTTCTCCCAGGTGGGCAATCTCTTTGAGGACTACGCCACGGGTAATGCCAGAGGAGCGGTTGCACAGCTGGCGAAGCTCTGCCCCGATACGGTCAATCTGATCCGGGACGGAGAGACGGTGACGGTTCCCTCCGAGCAGGTAGAGCCGGGCGATCTGTTTGTGGTAGGCGCCGGCGAGCGGATTGCCCTTGACGGAAAGGTTGAGGAAGGGTCCGCCTCCCTGGACTGCTCTTCCATGACGGGCGAATCCCTGCCCGTGGAGGTGGCTGTGGGGGACGAAGTGACTTCGGGAACCATCAATCTGGACGGAATGCTGAAGATCCGCGCCCTGCGGACGGCAGAACAGTCGGGGGCGGCGAGAACCATCGCCATGGTGGAGGACGCCGCCATGAAGAAGTCGAAAACCGAGGCGTTTATCAGCAAATTCGCCCTCTGGTACACCCCTTTGGTGGTGATCGGCGCCCTGATTGTGGCTCTTCTGCCGCCGTTTATCGTGGGCGATCTGACCTGGGGATGCTTCCGGGAATGGATTTATCGGGCGCTGAACTTTCTGGTCATCTCCTGCCCCTGCGCGCTGGTGATTTCGGTTCCCCTGACCTTTTTCGGGTCGGTAGGCGGCTCTGCCAAGCGGGGAATCCTGTTCAAGGATAACAGCAAGCTGGAGACGCTGGCGAAGGTGCAGACGGTGGCATTCGACAAGACGGGTACCCTGACCAAGGGTCAGCCCTGTGTGGATCGAATTCTGCCTGCGGGCGTCGGTGAGCAGGAACTGCTGACCCTGTGTGCGGCGGCGGAGTGGTCCTCCATTCACCCCCTTGCTCTGGCTATTCAGACGGCGGCGGGGAAGGACGCATTCGACCCTGCCGATGTGGGAGAAATCCATGAGGTCAGAGGCAGAGGACGGAAGATTCTCTATCGGGGGCAGACGGTAATTGCCGGAAATGCGGCGTTTCTCCTGGAGGAGTCGGTGGAGATTCCGGAGGATCATCAGAATCTTTCCACCACGGCGGTCTACTGCGCAAGAGGCGGCGAGTACATCGGTGCGCTGACCTTTGTGGATCAGGTCAAGACCGAATCGAAGGCGGCGATTGAGGAACTGAAAAACCGTGGCATCCGCACCGTCATGCTGTCGGGCGACAGTGAACGGGCGGCGAAGGAAACGGCGGCGGCATTGGGCATCGACGACTGTCGGGCGTCCCTGATGCCGGGCGATAAGGTTCATGCGCTGGAGGAATTCATCGGAAGCGGTGTCACCGCTTTCGTGGGGGACGGAATCAACGATTCGCCCTCGCTGGCAAGAGCGGACATCGGCTTTGCCATGGGCAGCAGCGGATCGGATGCCGCCATTGAGGCGGCAGATGTGGTTCTGGTGGGCGACAACCCCCGGAAGGTGGCGCAGTCGATCCGCATTGCCTGCCGCACCATGTCGATTGCCAAGGAAAACATCGTCTTTGCACTGGGCGTCAAACTGTTGGTGCTGATCCTCAGCGTGCTGGGACTTGCCAATATGTGGATGGCGGTCTTCGCCGATGTGGGCGTGTCGGTTCTGGCAATCCTGAACGCCATGCGAACGCTCCGTGGGATGGAGGAGTAAGGAAAGAGAAAGATGATTCCGGGGGATGCTTTTTTGAAAAAAAGCATCCCCCGGACCCCCTTTAAAAAACTTATAAAAAAGAAAAGAGCAGGATACGGAATTTTTCCTGACACCGTACGACCGCTTCGGGGATAGAAGACTATTATTCCGGGCTTTTTCACATGATGCCAATGCTTGATAGGGACAAAATGATCCCATGTAGAGCGGGGGCTTGCTCCCATCCGCCCAGTCAAAACCGTAGGAACTCTTTCGCCTCATCGGATTTCGGCGGGCTTGCTCCCATCCGCCCAGTCAAAACCGTAGGAACTCTTTCGCCTCATCGGATCTCGGCAGGGACTTGTCCCAGCCGCCCCATCTAAATCCGTAGGAACTCTTTCGCCTCATCGGATTTCGGCGGGGCTTGCTCCCGCCGCACAGTCAAAACCCGCAGGACACCTTTCGCCTTATCGGTTTACGGCGGGAGCAAGCCCCCGCCCTACGGAATGAACGGATACCCCATTGACAGCCTGCGATGAAATTTCAGCCCCGGACCCCGGATTATAAGGAAAAGAACAAAAAACATCCCCTATCCCGTCTTTGAACTGCCCCAAATTGTGCGGACAGTACAAAAAGTCCCCTTTTGGTAGAAAATA
>JBJDZJ010000032.1:0-21747 GCA_051867915.1 Eubacteriales bacterium | reverse complement strand
TAGAAGTTTCATTTTTGGAAAAGTTTCAACTCCTTCCGAGGGAAGGCAACCGCAAAGGCTTCGCCTTTGCGCTGAACCATCTCAAACGCCGAAGTTTCCAGCGAAAAGGGCTTGCCCTTTTCGCTTGCGCACGCCCCCACTTCCTTGGCTACCGACATTCTTTTTCCCTGATGAAGAAAAACGGGTTTGTCCGCCCTGTCGGGGCGGCCGGACTAGCCAAATCCCGCATCGGGGAAAGAATCTTCCCCTCTTTGACCCGGATTTTGCTCCATCCCATTGACAATGAAGCAATTTTGAGATATAATACAAAGAGAATTAAGAAGTAAAAATCAAAAAAGATGGAGGAAAAGCCCATGTTGGACTACTGCCTGGACCTGTCCGAAAAATCCTATATGCGGGTATATACCGCCCATCAGACCGATGACCCGTTTCCCTACTGCCTGTGGGAAAACGGCTATTTCGAAGCCGGCCCCGATTACTTTACCCGAAGAGATCGGAAACCCGCCGTTCTCTACCTCTATACCCTGTCCGGACAGGGCAGTATCAGCTGGAAAAATCAGACCGCAATCCTGTCCCCCGGCACTGCAGTTCTGATCGACTGCGAAGAAGCACACGCCTATAAAACCGTGTCGGACAAGCCCTGGTGCTTCTACTGGGCCCATTTTACCGGCAGCGGTCTCTGCGGCGTTACCCCCTTTCTCATGGAAAAACTGACCCCGGTGCAGGTCAATCAACCCATACAAATCTGCGATATTTTCGAGCGTCTTGACGCTCTCCACAGCCGCACCGACCGCTTTGTCTTCGCCTATCGCAGCAGCCTCATCGGCGAATTCCTGCTTTTGTCCATCCGATGTCTGGAACAGAAGGAAAACGGTCACACCGTGGGTCCCGATGAGCTTCGCCCCGCCAAGGACTATATCCGGAACCACCTGACAGAAGAAATCACCGTGGACACCCTTGCGGCAAAGTGCAATCTGTCCAAATACCACTTCATCCGCACCTTCCATAAAAGCACCGGCTTCTCTCCCTACCGCTATGTTCAGATCATGCGCATCGACCGGGCAAAGGAACTTCTGATCTTCACCAACCGCTCCGTCGCGGACATCGCCGCCGCCGTGGGCTTCGGCAGTCCCGCCAATTTCGGAAAGGTCTTCCGGGAAATCACCGGCATCACCCCCGCCGCCTACCGCAAAGAGCAGTTTCGTTGGTCGGATTAGCCCTTTCCGGACGCATTTTTGCCCATCCGACACCTTCCCGCACATCCGTAAAACCGATTCAAATTATAAAACAGCGGCAGAAAACTCCCCCTTCTGCCGCTGTTTTTCGGTAAATTCTGCATGGATTGGGATTTTCTGCCATGCATGGACCTCTCCGCCCTTTCCCATAAAGCAACAATTTGATAAAACAGAGCAAGATACTCTCTTGCCAAAATTCCCTATTTTGTGTATAATGAAAGTATAATCCTTAATTTCAAGAGGAGTGAACGAATATGCAAAAGCAATGGATAAAATCGGCACTGTCTCTGATGTTGCTGATTTCCATCACCGGGTGCCAGTCTGCACCCGCTAAAGAAGGAGGAACCACTGTGAATTCCACCACTTCCGGTGCCGGGACTTCGCAGAATCCCATCAGCACCACACAAAACCCCATTCTTACCACGCCTGATCCCGTTTCCGATGCGCTTTATGAAGCCTTTCTGAATCCGGACGAGCATCTGAAGACCAAACCGCTGTTCTTCTGGAATGTTCCGCTGGATGAAATGACTACCGACACCGTTCGGGAAATCGTCCGCAAATCCTACGAGGAAAGCGGATACAACGGATTCGGTATCCTTCCCTATTGGCTGGACGGCTATATGTCCGATCAGTATTTCGAACTGTATGAGGCGGCACTGGACGAGGGCAGCAAGTACGGAATGCAGTTCTCGCTGTACGACGAGGACGGCTTCCCCAGCTACACCGCAGGCGGTCTGTTTGCCGAAACCTATCCCGATCTCACCGCACGCCGTCTGGATATGGCAGAGGGCGAGGGAAAGGCCGGACAGACGGTCTTCGTCAAACTGCCTCAGGGCGTTCTCCTTTCCGCCGTCGCCATGAACACCGTCACCAAGGAGCGTATCGACATTTCCGACTACGCCCACATCGTGGATCTGCCGGATTTTGATCCCGACGATCAGCCCATCGGTGCGCTGGCATCCAGCACCTACACCATTACCCAGGGCTACGAAGTGGACAAGGCCTTCGACGGAAAGCAAAGCACCCGTTGGAACGCCATCTCCGGATCGGGCAGCCGTTCCTGGATTCAGATCAACTACGGCAAGCCCACCACCTTCGACAAGATCAGCGTCTACGAGGACAAAAACCCCGAAGTTCAGCGGGTTTCTTCCTTCGAAATCCAGTACTGGGACGGAAGCCAGTGGCAGGTCTGCGCATCGGGCGAAAAGATCACCGACGCCGGCGTCACCCTGACCTTCGATCCGGTCACCTCTCAGTTTGTCCGCATCTACTTCAAGCGGATTGTGGGCGACAGCGCCAGCATCAGCGAATTTGAGGTTTACAACGGCGACGAAAAACTGGATCCCCCCGCCTCCAACCCCTCCGATACCTATGCACCCGGCTATTATGCCTCCAGCATTTACGGCTCCGATTACGACGCCGACAAGGCCTTTGACGGCGATCCCGAAACCCGTTGGAACTCGGCAAACGGCGCATCGGTCAATCAGTGGCTGATGATCTCCTACGGCAGAGAGGTCAGCGTGGACTCGGTCTATCTGTCCGAGGCACTGGGCAGAATCAGCAAGTTCGAAATCCAGTACTGGGACGGAAGTCAGTGGAAAGCCTGCGCCTCCGGCACCACCATCGGAACAAAGAAGGAACTGTCCTTCGATCCCGTGAAGACCACCATGCTCCGGCTGGTTATGTCCACCCCCGGCGGCGATCTTCCCTCCATCTATGAGTTCGCCAGCTACTTCGGCGGCAAGAAGCTGATCCCCGAATCCAACGAGGATGTGTCCTCCTACAAGGGCTCCTACATTGAATATACCATTCCGAAAGATGCGGCAGACGGCACCTGGAAGATCATGGGCTTTTTGTCCGTAGTGGACGGCAGTGAGGGCATGGATTACCTCAGCGAAGAAGCTGTCGCCGGATACATTCAGATCACCCATGAAGCCTACTATCAGCGCTTCAAGAAATATTTCGACAACGGAACCATTACCTCCTCCTTCTATGACGAACCCTCCTTCTATCCCGCAGGCGGTCTGACCGCTTACGGCGTGGAAGGCGCCCGCATGTGGACCGACGATTTCAACGAGTTCTTCGGGTCGGTTTACGGCGGCGAGGATCCTTCCCTGCTCTATCCGGCGCTCTTCTATGACATCGGAGAGGACACCGCCGAGGCAAGGGACAAGCTGCTGGGCGTGCGCAGCGAAATGTTCGCCAAGAACTACATCGGTCAGGTCGATCAGTGGTGTACCGACCACGGCATCAAGCTGATGGGTCACATGCTCATGGAGGAACAGGTGAACCCCGTATCCATCGAGGGCGACCTGATGCTCTGCTTCAAGTATCAGACCATTCCCGGAGTGGACCTGATCGGTAGCTACGGCTTCTCTCAGGAGGCCTACAAGATCATCTCCTCCTCTGCTCAGAACTGGGACAAGCAGCTGGTTATGTGCGAGGCCTTCGGCGCCATGGGTCCCGATACGCCGGTATCCACCCTCTATAAGGGTACCATCGACCTGTACACCAAGGGAATCAACCTGATCGTTCCCCATGCCGTCTGGTATGACAACACCAAGAATGTGGTCTATCCTCCCGAACTGTCCTACCGCAACGAAAAATACGCCTCCGAGCTTTCGGCATACAACACCTATGTGGCACGCCTTGCCACCCTGCTCCAGCAGAGCGGACGCCATGTGGCAGACATCGCTCTGGTCTACCCCATCGACTATCTGGAATCGGTCTACCTCTTCAACGGATCCACCAACGGACCTGCCGACGCCAACTACATGCAGGTGGGAGAATATCTCTCCCTGACCGCAAGACGGGATTTCACCTATCTCCATCCCGAGGTTCTGGACGAAAAATGTACCGTTGAAAACGGCGTCCTGACCCTGAACAACGAGGTCAACACCGAGCAGTTCCGCGTTGTGATCCTGCCCGGCATGAAGAGCATCAGCCTGTCCAATCTGGAGAAGATTTACGAATTCTGGAAGAGCGGCGGAAGCGTGATTTCGGTAGGAACTCTGCCCACCCACGGCACCAAAGCCGCAGACGACGCACGGGTTGTCGAGATCATCACCGAAATGTTCGGTGCCGATCCCGCCAGAATCACAACCTCCTGCGAGAAGATCACCGACCAGGGCAAGGCCTTCCATGTCACCGCTCCCGAGGAGCTGGACAGCGTTCTGGACAAGGCACTGTCCGTCTGGGATGTGAAAATCGAGAATGCCGGCAGGCAGTCCGGCGGATATCTGTCCTACATCCACAAGGTTGTGGACGGACGCAACATTTACTATATCGGCAATTCTTCCAACCGTGAGGTCAGCTTCACCATCACCCTTCGCGGAGAGTATTCCAATCTGAAGATCTGGGATCCCGCCACCGGCGAGCAGTCGGATGTTACCGCTGTCGTCGGCAACGGAGTGACAAAGCTGAATCTGAAACTGTCCGGTGTTACCTCTCTTTTCCTGGTAGAGGGATAATCATATCGGAAAGCGGGGCTGTCGCATCATGCGGCAGTCCCGTCTTCTTTTGTTTTTTCGCATCCCCGGTCAAAGGGCAAATCCGACGGGTCCGACCCCCGAAAATCCGGTCGTTTTTTCGGGAATGAGCCGTCCGCCGACGCCTGCCCGCTCCCGTTCGGGCGATTTTTTTGCCCGAAAAATCCGAAAATCCTCATTTTGCCCTTTTGGAGCAAAAATTCCGACGGCCGTTTCCCTTCAAAATCGGATTTTTTCGGTTTTTCGGATTTCAAAAATCGGACAAAGGGCTTTTTCGGGCTTCGAAAATTCGTCCCCACCCTTGAAATTTGTCTCATTTTACCAAAAGCAAGACCGTAAATTTATGGATTTTTTTCGAAATAGACTATTGACAAACGGGAAGGAAAGGTATATAATGGGAATGTAAACAGCAATGGCGCTGCAGAACGGATCGCTCATATTCCGTCCGGCAGCGTTTTTTTGTTAAGTCTTGGATTTTTTAAGTTAAGGAGATTTACTATGGGTATTATCACCGAAACCTTCGGCACCAGTGTGTTCAATGACTCGGTCATGAAAGCAAAGCTCCCGAAGGATGTTTACAAGGCACTGCGCAAGACCATTGAGCTGGGCGTTCCGCTGGACATTTCCACCGCCAACACCGTTGCCGCATCCATGAAGGATTGGGCCATCTCTCTCGGTTGCACTCACTTCACCCATTGGTTCCAGCCCCTGACCCCCGTGACAGCGGAAAAGCACGACTCCTTCCTCTCCCCTCTGGGCGGCGTATCGGCTCTGGAAGCCTTTTCCGGAAAGGCGCTGGTTCAGAGCGAGCCCGACGCTTCCTCCTTCCCCTCCGGCGGACTGCGCTCCACCTGTGCGGCAAGAGGATATGCCGTTTGGGACCCCACCTCCTACGCTTTCGTGAAGGGTACCACCCTCTACATTCCCGCCTGCTTCGTCTCCTACACCGGCGAGGCTCTGGACAAAAAAATTCCCCTCCTGCGTTCCATCGAGGCGCTCTCCAAGCAGGGCATCCGTGTGCTGAGACTGTTCGGCAACAAGGAAGCCTTTGAGATCAAGACCACCGCAGGTCCCGAGCAGGAATATTTCCTGATTCCCAAAGAGCTGTACGATCAGCGCAAGGATCTGATTTATACCGGCAGAACCCTCTTCGGCGCAAAGCCTCCCCGGGGTCAGGAGCTGGACGATCAGTATTTCGGTTCCATCCGCAGTGAGGTCAAGGCCTTCATGGAGGACGCCAACATCGAGCTTTGGAAGCTGGGCATCAACGCCATGACCGAGCACAACGAGGTTGCCCCCTGCCAGCACGAGCTTGCCCCCGTCTTCTCCACCACCAACCTTGCCAACGACTCCAATATGCTGGCGATGACCGTCATGCAGGAGGTCGCAAAGAAGCACGGTCTGGTCTGCCTGCTTCATGAAAAGCCCTTCGCAGGCGTCAACGGTTCCGGAAAGCACAACAACTGGTCCATGGCAACCGATCTGGGCGAAAATCTGCTGGATCCCACTGCCGATCCCTACAACAACACCCAGTTCCTGCTCTTCCTTGCCGCCGCTATCCGTGCGGTCAGCCGTTACAGCGAGCTGATGCGCATCTCGGTAGCATCTGCCGGCAACGATCACCGTCTGGGCGCCAATGAGGCTCCTCCCGCCATCGTCTCGGTATACCTGGGCGACGAGCTGTACGCCATCGTGGACGCCATCGCCACCGGCAAGAAGTATGTGGCTCCCAAGAAGTCCAAGATGTCGGTCGGCGTTCCCTCCATCCCGCTGGTCACCAAGGATCCCACCGACAGAAACCGCACCTCTTCCTTCGCCTTCACCGGAAACAAGTTCGAGTTCCGTATGTCCGCATCCTCTCAGTCCATTGCCGATCCCAACATGGTGCTGAACACCATCATGGCTGAGATTCTGGGCGAGTTCGCAGACCGTCTGGAGAAGAAGTCCGACTTTGAGGCTGCCGCAAGAAAGCTGATCAAGGAAGTCTTCAAGGCCGAAAAGGATCACATCATCTTCAACGGCAACGGATATTCCTCCGAATGGCCCGAAGAGGCTGCCCGCCGCGGTCTTCCCAATCTGAAGACCACTCCCGATGCCCTTGCCTGCTACGACAAGCCCGAGTATGTGAAGCTGTTTGAGAAGCATTCCGTACTGACCAAAGCCGAGCTTTCCTGCCGCAAGGAGGTTGCATTCGAGAACTACACCACCACCATTACCATCGAAGCAAAGACCATGGCAGAAATGGCCATGAAGGAAATCATCCCCGCCTGCCTGTCCTACACCTCTGAGTTGTCGGTTGCCGAAGGCAATGCCGCCGCAGAGCTTGCAAGCAAGGTCACCGCTCTCACCGACAGGCTGTACGCCGCTACCGAGGAGCTGAAGGCAGACATCCAAAAGATCGCAGACGCAGGAGACGCCGAGGCTCAGGCCTTCTATGTGAAGGATGTCATCAAGCCCGCCATGGATGCCGTCCGCGCTCCCGCCGACGAGCTGGAGGGTCTGGTTTCCAAGGACTACTGGCCCTTCCCCACCTACGGCGATCTGCTCTTCTACTAATCCAAACCGAATACCCGTCAAGGCACAAAGGCGTGCCGGAAACAGGGCAAATGCTCTGTTTCCGGCACGCCTTATCATATTTTTCTCTTCTGAAAGGAATGAAAACAATGAAAGCAAGAACAAAAATCTTTATGGGATTGGCGGTTGCCATGGCGGCACTCTCCGTTCCCGCTCTCGCCGTCTCTGCCGCAGAGTTCGGCATCGCCGATGCCATCGAGCAGGCAACAGAGGCGGCCAACAGCACCGGATTTGCCATCTGGTTTCTGATCGGTGCGGCACTGGTCTTCTTCATGCAGTGCGGCTTTGCCATGGTGGAATCCGGATTCACCAGAGCCAAGAACGCCGGCAACATCATCATGAAGAACCTGATGGACTTCTGCATCGGTACCGTGGTCTTCATGCTGCTGGGTGCAGGACTGATGCTGGGTGAGGACGCCCTCTTCGGTCTGATCGGTCTGCCCAACTTCGACTACATCAAGAACTTCGCAACCTATGACTGGTCTTCCTTCGTCTTCAACCTGGTCTTCTGCGCCACTGCCGCAACCATCGTTTCGGGTGCCATGGCAGAGCGGACCCGTTTCGTTTCCTACTGCGTATACTCCGGCATCATTTCGCTGGTGGTCTACCCCATCGAGGCTCACTGGGTTTGGGGCGGCGGTTGGCTGTCTCAGCTCGGCTTCATTGACTACGCAGGTTCTGCCGCCATTCACACCGTCGGCGGTGTTGCCGCCCTCATCGGTGCCATCATGGTCGGTCCCCGTATCGGCAAGTATGTCCGTGACAAGTCGGGCAAGGTGACCAAGGTCAACGCCATTCAGCCCCACTCGGTAACGCTGGGCGCACTGGGATGCTTCATCCTCTGGTTCGGCTGGTACGGCTTCAACGGTGCCGCCGCAACCTCCATCTCCGAGCTGGCGCAGATCTTCGCTACCACCACCATCGCTCCCGCCATCGCAACCGTCACCACCATGCTCTTCACCTGGTTCAAGAACGGTAAACCCGATGTTTCCATGTGTCTGAACGCCTCTCTGGCAGGTCTGGTCGGCATTACCGCCGGATGTGCAACGGTGGATGCCATCGGCGCAACCGTTATCGGTATCGTTTCGGGCATTCTGGTTGTCGTTGCCGTTGAGTTCCTTGACCTCAAGCTCCACATCGACGACCCGGTGGGCGCCGTCGGCGTACACTGTGTAAACGGTATCTGGGGTACTCTTGCCGCAGGTCTTCTGTCCACCAACACCGCATCCGCCGGTGTGGACGGTCCCATCTACGCCCTGATTCACGGCACTTCCTTCGCAGACGGCATGAAGGTGTTCGGCGTACAGGTTCTGGGTATTGTCTGCATCGTTGCATGGACCATCGTTTGCATGACCCTTACATTTGCCGTCATCAAGAAGACGCTGGGTCTTCGTGTGGAGCCCGAAGAAGAGATCCGCGGTCTGGATGTGACCGAACACGGTCTCCCCTCTGCATACGCAGACTTCATGCCTGCTCTTGACTATGTGGACTACGACGAAGCAACGGCTCACATTCCCGTTGATGCAGCTGTTCCCGTTGAGCTGAAGAGCGAAGAGGCTCCTGCGGGCGATGTGAAGTTCACCAAGATCGAGATCATCTGCAAGCAGGCGAAGTTCGATGCTCTGAAGAAGGCCATGACCGAAATCGGCATCACCGGTATGACGGTATCTTCGGTACAGGGCTGCGGTATGCAGAAGGGCAAAGCCGAGTACTACCGTGGTGTCATTGTCGAAGCGAACCTTCTGCCCAAGGTTCGTGTCGAGATCGTGGTCTGCAAGGTACCCGTCAAGACGGTCATCGACACCGCAAAGAAGGTCCTGTACACCGGTCACATCGGCGACGGCAAGATCTTCGTTTACGATGTGGAAAATGTTGTCAAGGTCCGCACCGGCGAAGAGGGATATGCCGCTCTCCAGGATGTGGAATAAAGCAATATCAAAAAATGAACTCATTCGGGGGGACTTTGAAAAAAGTCCCCCCTCTTCCCCTCTGCCTGATACTTCACCTGCCGACAGACCTGCGGACGCTCCCCTTTGGCAGGAGTTTTCGCCCGATTTGCCCGATTTGCCCGATTTGCCCGAAAAAAATTCACTTTTTTTCAAAGTCCGATTGACAGGCAGAGAATTCTATTGTATAATAAGACCATCGAACAGAACCGATGCCCAGACACGGTATACAGAAAGGATACGGTCATATGAGGGAAACGAACATCCATGAAACGGAGCTTCAGCGGATCGTGGAGGAAAACGATCTGAAATTCATCCGTCTGGCAACCTGTGATCTTTCCGGGGAGACGAAGAATGTCTCCATTCTTCCCGGAATGCTGAAAACCGCCTTTTTCCGGGGAATGCCCTTCGACGGCAGACGGATTGCCGGATTTGAATCGGGCGGGGATCTGTACCTCTACCCCGAGTCCACCGGAATCTCCATCCTGCCCTGGCGTCCCACCAGCGGACGGGTGGCAAGGATCCTCTGCGATGTCTGCCGTGCCGACGGAACGCCCTTCGAAGGGGACAGCCGCCTGATTCTCAAGAAGGCGGTCAAGGCGGCCCAGGCGGCGGGATTCGCCTTTACGGTGGGAACCGAAAACGAGTTCTATCTGTTCAAGGCGGACGAAAACGGAGAGGATACCGGAATCCCTCTGGATAACGCCTCTTACATGGATATTGCGCCGGCGGACAAGGGCGAAAATGTCCGCCGGGAGATCTGCCTGACTCTGGAGGAGATGGGCATCACGCCCGAGCGTTCCTACCATGAGGAGGGACCGGGACAGAACGAGATCGTCTTCAAGGCCGGCGACCCTCTGGCGGCGGCAGATCATTTCATGACCTATAAAATGGTGGTTCGGACGGTTGCCGCCAAGAACGGACTGTCCGCCTGCTTCGATCCCAAGCCCATGCCCGAGTATGCGGGAAGCGGTCTGCGGATCAGCTTTACCCTTCTCTCCCGGGGCATCAATTCGGCAACCCCCGACGAGGTTCGCCATTTTGCCGCCGGAATCAACAAAAGACTGCCCGAAATCAGCCTTTTCCTCAACTCCACGGTGCAGTCCTTCGATCGGCTGACGGCACTGGACGGCAGTCCTGCCGTGGAGACGGACGGCTCCGAGGTGACGGTGTCCTCCGCCGACCTGCTTCTGAACCCTTATCTGGCGTTTGCTCTGCTGATTACGGCTGGCATCCGGGGAATCGAGAAGGAGGAAGAGTGCGGCGTACCCGACTTCCCCAAAACGCTGGAGGAGGCGCTGGAGCTGTGCGAAAACAGTGAATTTGTGCGGGAGGTTCTGCCCGCCGAAACGGCAACACGCTATCTGGAGCTGTGCAGGAGTCGGATTTTGACCTACCGGGAATGATCCGAACTGCCACGGACGACGGGGCGGACGAACGCCCCCAAAACAATCCATAATCACAAAAAAACGGAAAGTATGATGGGCAGGTGACACGGGATGCAGGCAATCCACAGTCAGACTGCGCTCCTTGTAGGCTCCGAGAAGATCATCGGGGCGATCGGATCGCTGCTTGGGAATACCATTGAGAAAACATCGGCACGCTCCGGTTCCGAGGCAAGGCAGAAGCTGATTACACGGGACCGCTTCGACCTTGCGATCATCAAGACGCCCCTGCCCGACGAATTCGGGGACGATCTGGCGCTGTCGATTGCCGAACAGGGCATTGCCGTGATTCTGCTGATCTCCGCCGAGCATCTGGACGAATATGCCGTCCGTCTGTCCGAGTCGGGGGTTGTCACGGTGGCAGTGCCCATCGTGCGACAGCTCTTTGTGCAGTCGGTGAATCTGGCGCTATGTTCCCATGCAAGGGTGGCAAAACTCAGGCAGGAGAACGAGAAGCTGACCGCAAGGCTTGCCGAGCTGCAGCAGGTCTGCCGCGCCAAATGTCTTCTGGTGCAGTACGAGGGCATGAGCGAACCGGATGCCCACCGATACATCGAAAAGCGGGCCATGGATCTTAGGCTTCCCCGATCGGATGTGGCAGCCATGATCGTGGCGAGATACACCGATCCGTAGGTCGGGCGGCTGTCCCGAATTATACAGCAGTGCCGACGCAGAAACCGTCTCTGCCGGCGGCAAACCATAGATTTTGAATCCATTCAAACGAAATACCGGAGGGTATCCTTATATGAAGCTTCCTTTTACCAAAATGCACGGATGCGGCAACGATTATATCTATATCGACTGCTTCCAAAATCGGGTGGACGACCCCGAACAACTGGCAATTACCCTGTCCCACCGCCACTTTTCCATCGGAGGGGACGGCGTGATTCTGGTTTGCCCCTCGGAGGTTGCCGACGCCCGTATGCGGATGTTCAACTGCGACGGCTCGGAGGGCAAAATGTGCGGCAACGGCATCCGCTGTGTAGCCAAATTTGTCTACGACAAGGGAATCTGCAAGAAAAATCCCCTGAGAATCGAAACCCTGTCGGGCATCAAGGAGATCGCCCTGACCGTGGACAGCGCCGATGAGGTTGTCACGGCAACGGTGGACATGGGTGCGCCCATACTTGTCCCTGCCGACATCCCCGCCCGGTTCGACGGGGAGATTGCCGTCAATCAGCCCCTTACCGTGGGCGGGAAGGACTATGCCGTCACCGCCGTATCCATGGGCAATCCCCACTGTGTCACCTTTGTGGAGGAGGATTTTGATCTCTGGGGCTTTGACATTGAGAAGATCGGTCCCCTCTTCGAGCATCATCCCGCCTTCCCCCAGCGGGTGAACACCGAATTTGTCAAGGTGATCGGACCCGATGCGCTGGAGATGCGGGTCTGGGAGAGAGGCTCGGGCGAGACCTGGGCCTGCGGTACGGGAACCTGTGCCACGGTGGTTGCCGCCTGCCTGTGCGGCTACTGCCAGATGGGCAAGCCGATGAGAGTGAAGCTCCGGGGCGGCGAGCTGGTCATCACCTATACCGACAAGACCGTCTACATGGAGGGTCCCGCCGTCACCGCCTTCGAGGGCGTGGTGGAAGTGTGAGACAGGGGTCGAACCCTATTATAAAAATCAGAAAACCGATCATCCGAAGAAATTTACGAAAGGTAAGAAGAAATAAAAATGAAAATCAATGAAAATTTCAAGAATCTGACCGAATCCTATCTGTTCAAGACGGTCGCCATGAAGAAGAATGCCTATGCCAAGGCCCATCCCGATGCAGACATCATCAACATGGGCATCGGCGATGTGACCCTGCCCCTCTGCAAGGCGGCGGTGGATGCCATGGCAACGGCGGCAAAGGAAATGGGGGTCAAGGAGACCTTCAAGGGCTATCCCGACTATTACGGCGAACCTTACCTGCTGGCGGCTCTGCAAAACTACTACAAAACTCAGATGGGCGTGGAGCTGGACACCGACGAGATCAATGTGACCTGCGGTGCCAAGGAGGATGTGTCCAACATTCTGGACATCTTCTCGGTGGACAACACCGTGGTCATCCCCGACCCGGTCTATCCGGTCTATCTGGACTCCAACATCATGGACGGCAGAAGGATTGTCTTCATGAGCGGAACCCCCGAGAACGGATTCCTTCCCATGCCCACCCCCGAGCTTGCCGGCGATCTCTTCTATCTCTGCTCCCCCAACAACCCCACCGGCGCCTGCTACAATCGGGATCAGCTGAAGGTCTGGGTGGATTTTGCCCGTGAGAGAGGCGCAGTGATTCTCTACGATGCGGCATACGAGATTTTCGTGGAACAGCCTGATCTGCCCCGTTCGATCTTTGAGATCGAGGGCGCAAGGCAGTGCGCCATCGAGTTCTGCTCCTTCTCCAAGACGGCAGGCTTTACCGGCGTGCGCTGCGGCTATACCGTGATCCCGAAGGATCTGGTTGCCGAGGACGGAACCTCCCTGCTCGCCATGTGGAAGCGCCGTCAGTCCACCAAATTCAACGGAACCGCTCATATTATCCAGAGGGGCGCGGCAGCCATCTTCACCCCCGAGGGCTATGCCCAGGTCCGGGAGAACATTGGCTACTACAAGCAGAATACCCGCCGCATGATGGAGACCTTTGACCGTCTGGGCATCTCCTACACCGGAGGAAAGAATTCGCCCTATATCTGGCTTCGTTGCCCCCGTGGCATGGGGTCCTGGGAGTTCTTCGACTGGCTTCTGGAGAACGCCAACATCGTGGGCATCCCCGGCGAGGGCTTCGGCAAGAACGGCGAGGGCTACTTCCGTCTGTCTGGATTCGGCGATAAGGATCGCACCGTCGAGGCCATGGAGCGCATCGAGCGTCTTCTGTCCGAGCCGGAAGGAACCGGAAAGGCATGAAAAGGAGCTTCGAAAGGGACCTTCCCGAAAACTATGCCGCAGTAATGACCGTTGATGCGAAAAGTGTCAAATTCGGCATCCTGATGAATCTGGTGGCACTGGTCATTGCCGTCGCTGTCATCATCCCCGTTGTTCTGGTCTGCCGACCCACCGACTTTTTCGGAAACTACCGTCTCTCCCGGAATCTGATTTTCCTGGTCGCCATAGTTGCCTACATCGTCCTTCACGAGCTGGTTCACGGCATTGCCTACAAGCTGTTGACCGGGCAGAAGCTGACCTTCGGCATTACCCTGACGGTTGCCTATTGCGGGGTTCCCGACATTTATGTCTACCGCAGGACTGCCATGATCGCCCTGCTTGCGCCCTTCGTTCTGTTCTCCGTTGTCTTTGCCCTTCCCTTTTTCCTGCTTCACGACCCCTGGGACCTGACCTATGCGGCGTTTCTTCTGGGACTGCATCTGGGCGGCTGTTCGGGCGATTTGTACGACACCGTCCTCTACCTGTTTCGCTTCCGGGATCCCCGGACGCTGATGCAGGATACCGGTCCCAAGCAAACCTTTTACCTTCCGAAAGATTGAAATCTGTCCGATAAGTCCCAAAAATTAAAATGGCTTGCCCCCTTCTGCCTCGTCGGATCGAAAGGGGCAGGCTTTTTTGCTCCCCGGCATGGCTTTGAGCGGATTTCATGAGCCTTCTTCACCGTCCGATGGGAGAGCAGATTCGGATTTTCCCTTCAAAATCCTCTGATTCTGCCGCTCACGGCGGTCAAAAGACAGAAATTTCTTCTCCTTCCGCTAATTTTTTGAAAAAAATTTCGAAAAATTTGCGTTTTCCCCTTGACAAACGGAGAAATTCGTACTATAATACCATCACAGACAAAGGCGTCTGAAAATCCCAAGGGGTTTTCAGACGCTTTTTTATTTGCTTTTTCCCATATTCGGGCGGGGATCCCCCCGAAATCGGATTGAGCGGGGATGAAAAATCCACATTTTCCCCATCAAAAAGCAAAAAATCAACCGAAAGGAACCTCACCCTATGCAAAAAGAAGGCTTTGACGGATACAGAATCCCTTCGGGATGTGCGATTTCGGGCATCTTCTCGAAATCGGGTCAGCGACGCTCCGGCGACGAAATCATCAAATCCATCGCCCTGATGCACGAACGCTCCAACGGTCTCGGCGGCGGCTTTGCCGCCTACGGCATCTATCCCGACTACCGTGATCTGTACGCCATTCATATTTTCTACGACGATCAGGACAGCCGCCACACCTGCGAGAACTTTCTGAACGAACACTTCAAGCTGGAGGCGGCGGAGGTTATCCCCACCGCAAAGGATACCCCCATCAAGAATCCGCCCCTGATCTGGCGCTATTTCGGCGCCCCCGATTCCGGCAGGCTGGACGCCTCCGGGCTGGACGAGAAGGAATATGTGGTTCGCTGTGTGACCCGCATCAACTCCCAGTTCAAAGGAGCCTATGTCTTCTCCTCCGGCAAGAACATGGGATGCTTCAAGGCCGTCGGCTATCCCGAGGATGTGGGACAGTTCTACCGTCTGGAGGACTACAAGGCGTACAGCTGGACCGCCCACGGACGCTATCCCACCAACACCCCCGGCTGGTGGGGCGGAGCCCATCCCTTCTCCATGCTGGACTTCTCGGTGGTTCACAACGGCGAAATCTCCTCCTACGACGCCAACCGCCGCCAGATCGAGATGTTCGGCTACAAGTGCGATCTGCTCACCGACACCGAGGCGATCACCTACATTCTGGACTATCTGGTCCGCCGTCAGGGACTTTCCCTGAAGGAGGCGTCCGAAGTCATTGCCGCACCCTTCTGGTCCACCATTGAGCGGATGCCCAAGGAGGACAGAGCGCGGCTGACCTATCTGAGGAACACCTATGCGGGACTGCTGATCAACGGACCCTTCTCCATCATCCTTGGCATGAGCGGCGGCATTATGGCACTCAACGATCGGCTGAAGCTGCGGTCCATGGTCATCGGCGAGAAGGACGACACCGTTTACATTGCCTCCGAAGAGTCGGCAATCCGGGTGATCTCTCCCGAGCTGGATAAGGTGTGGCTCCCCTCCGGCGGAGAGGCAGCCATCTTCACGCTGAACGACGACGCCATGAAAAAGTACGGTCTGGCATAAAAAAATCGGGGTCCCCCGAATGGAGCTTCCCCTGTAAATATCTGCCGCAAAACGGCGAAAATGGTTGTTTCTCTTTTATAAAGTTTTTGAGGGTTCCAAGGGAACTTTTTCTAAAGCCCCGTTGGCGTCTCAATCGGGGGCTTCCCCCGTGAGCGTCCGCCATAGAACGGCGAAAACGGTTGTATCCTCTTTTATAAAAGTTTTTGAGGGTTCCAAGGGAACTTTTTTCAAAAAGTTCCCTTGGCGTGTCCCCCCAAAACCAGCGTCACACGCCCTGAGCGATCATAGCGGCGGCGATCTTCTCGAAGCCGGCGATGTTGGCTCCTGCCACCAGATTGCCGGAAAGTCCGTACTTCTCTGCCGCATCGTAGCAAGCGTGGAAGATGCCTTCCATAATGCCCTTCAGCTTGGCGTCTACCTCATCGAAGGACCATCCGTAGCGCATGGAGTTCTGGCTCATCTCCAGACCGGAGGTTGCCACACCGCCTGCGTTGGAGGCCTTTGCGGGAGCAAACAGCACGCCTGCCGCCTGGAATGCGGCGATGGCATCGGGAGTAGACGGCATATTGGCACCCTCTGCAACCGCAATCACACCGTTTTCGATCAGCGCCTTTGCAGACTCGCCGTCCAGCTCGTTCTGAGTTGCGCAGGGCAGTGCGATGTCACAGGGAACGGTCCAGATGCCCTTGCAGCCCTCGGTATAGGTTGCGCCGGATACCCGGTTCACATACTCCTTGATGCGTCCTCTCTCCACTTCCTTGATCTGCTTGACCACATCCAGCTTGATGCCGTCGGGATCGTGAATGTAACCGTTGGAATCGGACAGAGCAACGACCTTGCCGCCCAGCTGGGTTGCCTTCTGGGTTGCGTAGATGGCAACATTTCCGGAGCCGGAAATGACGACGGTCTTGCCGGCAACGCTGTCGCCCTTCATGCAATTCAGCATTTCCTGAGTATAGTACAGCAGACCGTAGCCGGTTGCTTCGGTTCTTGCCAGCGATCCGCCGTAGGCAAGTCCCTTTCCGGTCAGCACGCCGGTGAACTCATTGGCAATCTTCTTGTACTGTCCGAACAGATAGCCGATCTCACGGGCGCCAACGCCGATGTCGCCTGCGGGAACATCGGTATCGGGTCCGATGTGGCGGTACAGCTCGGTCATGAAGGACTGGCAGAAGCGCATGACCTCAGCGTCCGACTTGCCCTTGGGATCGAAATCCGATCCTCCCTTGCCGCCGCCCATGGGAAGAGTGGTCAGCGAATTCTTGAAGCACTGCTCAAAGCCCAGGAATTTGATAACCGAGGTGTTAACCGAGGGATGAAGTCTCAGACCGCCCTTGTAGGGACCGATTGCCGAGTTGAACTGAACCCGATATCCACGGTTGACCTGAACCTTGCCGTTGTCGTCCACCCACGGAACGCGGAACTGAATGAACCGCTCGGGCTCCACAATGCGCTCGATGATGCCGTTTTTCTGAAGCTCGGGGCGGGCCTCAACGACAGGCTCCAGCGACTCCAGAACTTCGGTAACTGCCTGAATGAACTCAGGCTCGCCTGCGTCTCTCTTCCTGACGGTGTCAAGAACGGAGAGCAGATAAGAATTGGTAAGTGCCATAAATTTGTTTTCCTCCTTAAAATGGTGACTTCTTTCATTATAGCACAGATTCTCTTCCATTGCAAGGCTTTTCGCAAAAATTTTACCTTTGTTGTCTGAATTTTTTTGAATATTTTCTTGTTTTTTTCGTTTTTCCGAAAAAAATCCGGATCAATCCGGATCCTGCGCCCGATATTCGGCTTCCGCCCGGCGCAAATTCCCGAAAATCTACGCCAAAACCGCAAAAATGCCGTTCAAAACCTGCGATCGACGGTTTTCCCGACAGTCCAAACGCCGGTTTTTGACGACCGTCTGCCAAAAAACTTCTTTTTCCCAGAAAGGACCCCATCTCATGGCCATCAATTATTTTTATCCCGAATACGAGGTTATCCGCAACAAGGAGCGTTGCATCGGATGCCGCGCCTGCGAAAGGCAGTGCGCAAACGAGGTGCATCGCTTTGATCCCGAACTCGGCTGCATGATCGCCGATTCCGCCAAATGCGTGGACTGTCAGCGATGCGTCAGCCTGTGTCCCACCCGTGCCCTGAAAATCGTCAAGTCGGACAATACCTTCAAGGCCAACGGAAACTGGTCCGAAGATGCCATCAAGGACATCTACCGTCAGGCAGGGAGCGGCGGCGTTCTGCTGTCCTCCATGGGCAACCCCACGAACCTCCCCGTCTACTGGGACAAAATCCTCATCAACGCCTCCCAGGTCACCAATCCCTCCATCGACCCCCTGCGGGAACCCATGGAGACCAAGACCTTCCTCGGCGCCAAGCTGAACGAAACCAAAAGGGACGAAAACGGCAGGATCGTCACCACCGGTCTGCCGCCCCAGATCGAGCTTGAGACCCCCATTATGTTCTCCGCCATGTCCTACGGTTCGATCTCCTACAACGCCCACGCCTCTCTGGCAAGAGCCGCCACCGAACTGGGCATCTGCTACAACACCGGTGAGGGCGGTCTGCACAAGGATTTCTACAAATACGGTCCCAACACCATCGTTCAGGTGGCATCGGGACGGTTCGGCGTCCACAAGGACTATCTGGAAGCGGGATGCGCCATTGAGATCAAGATGGGTCAGGGCGCAAAGCCGGGCATCGGCGGACACCTGCCCGGAGAGAAGATCACCGAAGAGGTTTCGGCGACCCGTATGATCCCCAAGGGAACCGACGCCATCTCCCCCGCTCCCCATCACGACATTTACTCCATCGAGGATCTGCGTCAGCTGGTCTACTCCCTCAAGGAGGCCACCGAATACAAGAAGCCGGTCATCGTGAAAATTGCGGCGGTTCACAATGTAGCGGCGATCGCTTCGGGTATCGCCAGAAGCGGCGCCGACATCATCGCCATCGACGGCTTCCGTGGCGGAACCGGTGCGGCGCCCACCCGGATCCGGGACAATGTGGGCATTCCCATTGAGCTGGCTCTGGCATCGGTGGACCAACGGCTCCGGGATGAGGGCATCCGCAACCGGGTGGGACTGGTCATCGGCGGCTCGGTCCGCTCGTCGGCGGATGTGGTCAAGGCCATTGCGCTGGGTGCCGACGCCGTCTACATCGCCACCTCTGCCCTGATCGCCATGGGCTGTCATCTCTGCCGCTCCTGCCATGCGGGAAAGTGCAACTGGGGAATTGCCACCCAGCGTCCCGATCTGGTGAAACGGCTGAACCCCGATGTGGGCAGTGAACGGCTGGTGGCTCTGGTCCATGCCTGGACCCACGAGATCAAGGAAATGATGGGCGGCATGGGCATCAACTCCATCGAAGCCCTCAGAGGCAACCGCCTCATGCTCCGTGGCGTCGGGCTGTCCGACCGTGAACTTGCAATTCTGGGCATCAAGCACGCAGGTGAGTGAGAGAACGGTGAGGAAGGAAGAGGAAACACCTGAATCCTCAAAAACTTTTACAAAATTCAATTCATTCCTCAATGAAACCCAGTCCCTTTATGCAGCCAACCTTTTTTGGAAAAGGGGTTGGTTCCGAAAATCTGAAAATGTTTACAGGAAAATCGCCGGGATCCGGACATCGGCACCGTGAAAATCAGAATACCCACGGTCCCACGGCGATACCCTGCATCCGAAAGGAACCCCTATCATGAAAAAAGTCTACATCAACGAGCAAAACTGCCTCGCCTGTCATCTCTGCGAGTACTACTGCGCCTTCGCAAACGCTCATCTGGACGACATGGCAAAGCTCAAGGGCAGAACCATCCACCCCAGAATCCGGGTCGAAGAGGTCGGTGCGGGAGCAGACAAAATCTGCTTCGCCGTCAACTGCCGTCACTGCCAAAATCCCATCTGCGTCAAATCCTGCATCGCAGGGGCGCTCTCCAAGGGAGAAGACGGTGTCGTGGTCATCGACCAGACCAAGTGCGTGGGATGCTACTCCTGCGTCATGGCCTGCCCCTTCGGCGCACTGTCCCCCGCCGAGGACGGATCGGTCATGCAGAAATGCCAGCTCTGCGTACAGAACGAGGGCGGAACTCCCACCTGCGTTAAGGGATGTCCCAACAGAGCCATTGTTTTTGAAGATCGGGAGATTGGAGGCGCATCGAAATGAGATATGTGATCATCGGAAATTCCCACGCCGCCGTGGGCGCTATTGAGGGCATCCGCTCGGTGGATCAAACGGGCGAGATCGTGGTGATCTCCAAGGAACCCCATCCGGTCTACGGCCGTCCCCTGATTTCCTACTACCTTTGCGGGAAAACCACCCTTGAAAAAATGGCATACCGCCCCGCCGATTTCTATGAAAAAAACGGCGTCACCCTCCTTCTCGGCAAAACCGCCGTCAAGGCGGATCCCGAAAGCAAATCGGTGACGCTGGACGACGGAAGCGTCGTTCTCTACGACAAGCTCCTGTTTGCCTGCGGTTCGAATCCCACAATCATCCCCTTTGAGGGACTGGACGGGGTGAAAAACAAGTTTACCTTCACCACTCTGGACGATGCGCTGGCACTGGAACAGGTGCTGACGCCCGAAAGCCGGGTGCTGATTATCGGTGCCGGACTGATCGGTCTGAAGTGCGCCGAAGGCATCTACGGCAGAGTGGCAGACATTACGGTCTGCGATCTTGCCGATCGGGTTCTGCCCACCATTCTGGATGAGGAATGCGCCGCTCCCGTGGCAAAGGTGCTTGCCGATGCGGGTATCGCCTTCCTGCCGGGGGATACCGTGGCAAAATTCGAGGGCAACACCGCCCACATGAAGTCGGGAACCGTTCTGGATTTCGACATTCTGGTCATGGCCATCGGCGTTCGCCCCAACACCGCATTGGCAAAGGAAATGGGCGCATCGGTCAATCGGGGCATCCTGATCGACAGCGGCAGCCGCACCGACCTGCCCGATGTCTATGCCGCCGGCGACTGCGCCGAGGGCTATGACGCCTCCCTCGGGGACAATCGGGTGCTGGCGATTCTGCCCTCCGCCTATCTGGAGGGTCACGCCGCCGGGGTGAACATGGCGGGCGGAACAGAAAGCCTTGACAACGACATCCCCATGAACTCCATCGGTTTCTTCGGTCTGCACATCATCAGTGCGGGCAGCTATACGGGAGAGTGCCGGACGGTGGGTTCGGGCGCCTTCATGAAGCGGTTCTATGTCAGCGGCAATCGGCTGAACGGCTTTATCGCCATCGGCGACACCGACCGTGCGGGCATCTACACCTCCCTGATCCGAAACAAGGTGGATCTTTCCACCGTGGACTTTGAAGGCATCATGGCAAATCCGGGACTGATCGCCTTCGACCGTCAGGCCAGAGATGCCAAACTGGCAAAACCGGTGTGAATAATCCGAAAAAGTACGATAAAAGGAACGATTACTATGAACTATACAAGAAAAGCCTGCATGGGCGAGCGATACCTCGGATGCGGCATAAGCGATCAGACTCTGGAACTGGACGGGATCCCGGGAAATGATCTGGGCGCCTATCTGAACGGCGGCGACATCATCGTCCACGGCAATACGCAGGACGCCACAGGCGACACCATGAACGACGGTTCCATCACCGTCTACGGCAACAGCGGAGACGCTCTCGGCTACGCCATGAGAGGCGGATCCATCTATGTACAGGGCTATGTGGGCTACCGCGCCGGTATTCACATGAAGGCCTATCGGGAGAAGATTCCCCAGGTGGTCATCGGGGGCTATACCGGCTCCTTCCTCGGGGAATATCAGGCAGGCGGACGGATCATCGTGCTGGGCATCGGTCTGGAGGATCGCCCCATCGTCGGCGATTTCTGCGGAACGGGTATGCACGGCGGCAAGATCTATCTGCGCACCGTCCATCTTCCCGCCGATCTGCCCCGTCAGATCGCATATCGGGACGCCGCAAAGGAGGATAAAGCGGAGATTGCCGACGCTGTCCGTACCTTCTGTGAAAAGTTCGGCGGCGATCCTCAAAAGTTGCTGGCAGATCATTTCTTCG
>JBJDZJ010000031.1:0-4203 GCA_051867915.1 Eubacteriales bacterium | reverse complement strand
CCTGAGAACCCCCATCTCCTATGCGATCGGCGTTCCGCCTCCCATGACAGAGGTGCAGCCTCTTTCCCCCACGCTCGGATTTGTTCCCTCGGAGCCTTTGGCTCGCCGAGCCTCCCTCTTTGAGGGAGGTTTTTCCGAAGGAGGACGGAAGGAATTGAAGCACGGTGGTTTCCCTTCCCCCACGCTCGGATTTGTCCCCTCGAAGTCTACGGCTCGCCGAGCCTCGCCGACAGGGCGGTAAAATTCAATCGGCATGACGCCAAGAGGCTGTAATAAGTGCAAAACGGCAGCGCCCTACACTTTTTTACAGCCTCTTACGGTCCTTTTATTCTTCCGAATTCACTTCAAGATCCAGTACGGCGGCGGGATCGACAGGTTCGCCGTCCAGAGTCAGCTCAAAGTGGAGGTGAGGTTCATCGGCAATCTCGATGCGGGCGGATTCGCCGATGGCGGCAATGACCTGACCCGCCTTCACCGAACAGCCCTCGGCAATGCCTTCGGGAAGCTCTTCGGCAAGGTTCTTATACAGCGACTTATAGCCGCCGGTATGGGTGATTTCAATGCACTTGCCCATGAGGGGATCGGTATAGACCCCGGTGATGATGCCGTCTGCGCAGGCGTAGACGGCGTCTCCGATTTCAGCCGACAGATCCACCCCTCGGTGGGTGCGGTAGTCCTCCATTGTCAGCGAATAGGACAGGGTTTCAATGCAGTGGGGCTTTGCCAGCGTTCCCGCCGTGGGAAGAACAAAGCGCAGGACGGGTGCGTCGATTTCCTCCGAGGTGTCCGGTGCGGTGGTAGGAGCGGGTTCCGCCGTGCCGGGTGTGGAGACGGATGTGACCGAGGTGACTGCCGACGAAGATCCGCTTGTCAGAGAAGCGGGGGATTTTTCGGACCGTCTGGCAACGGCGAAAATCGTCAGAACGATCACTGCGCCCGCCGCAACCACCGTGCAACCCCAGAGGATCGAATAAAGGGTCTTTTCATTGATCGGAAGCTTTTTTTTCATTTGCATACTTACCATCCTTTTTCAGAGTTAGCTTGCGAAATTTGCTTGCTGTGGTTAGTATTGCCTTCTCTTCCCGCTTTATGCGCATCCGACGCACAAAAGATGGCCATGGGATTTCCGATTTTGCGTCTGTGAAATTCGTCATAAAATTTATGAAATCTTCACAAATATGTGATAAATTCCGTCCAATCTTCTGATATAATGAAGGGTACAAAACGAAACACGGTCGCCGTAAAATCAGCCGTTGGAAAAAAGAGGTTATTCTATGACTTTCCTTGATATGCTCAGCCGTGCCGATACCCTTCAGATTGTGATCTGGTCCGTCTTTATCGGAATCGTCATCGGTGCCTGCTCTCTTTATTATAACAAACGGGTTATCGGAGCCTTTGTGCGGGATCTGCTCCAAAGCGGAGCATCCGATCCCGGCAGCGCACGGACCCTGGAGGCTCTTGGCTACGGCAAGAACTTTTTCGTCAAGCATGCCCTTCGGGACGGATCGGTGCTTCGGAAGCTGGTTTGGGAGGCGGACGACAATGTTACCACCGACGCCTCGGGCTATACCTTTTCCGCCCGCACCAAAAAGATGGACATCAACACCGCCCGCTTCTATGTGGACGAGTCCAATCGGGTCAAGGCGGATTTGAGATACAGCACCAAGGGAACCGACATCATCACTCTGCTGGTGGGCGTCATCATTTTCGCAGTAGTGGCATATGCTCTGCTGCTCTTCATTCCCTATATTACCGATCTGTTTTCCTCCGTTGTCGGATAAGGATGGGGCAAAGCCTTCCGCATCTTCCAAAAGTCGGTCGGATGGCATGTTGCGGCAGGATTTTAGTCGGTCGGACAGCCTGTCGGCTTTATCGGACCGAAAAAGGCTTTACACTTGCAAGAAAGGCGGTTTACCGTTATGGCGTCCCGGAAGGGCATGAGTCTCAAGAAATTTTTCATTCTGGTTCCGTGTGCGGCGATTCTGCTTGCCGGGATTGTGCTTGCCGCCGTCTGGTTCTCCGGAACCCGCTATGTCAGCTACGAAACCGCCGAACACGGACGGTCCAAATTCATCGGCACTCTGAACGAGAACGGCACTCCGTCGGACGGGAAAATCTATTATTCCGACGGTCAGAAGGCAACGCTGTCCTACTACGGAACCTCATTGGTTTTTCAGGACGGCGAAGTCCTGTCCGGCGAGCTGTACACCATTTCTTACAGCGACGGGAAGGAATACATCGGCGAGGTGAACTGCCTGCTCCGTGACGGCAAGGGAAGGCTGACCTTCTCCGGCGGGGATGTCTACGAGGGCGAATTCTACTTCGGCGAGATCTCGGGACACGGAAGTTACTATTATAAAAGCGGCGATATATATGTAGGCGAGTTCCAGAACGGCGTCAAGTGGGGACACGGAAGCTATGTCTGGGCAGGCAAGGACGGTCCCACGGAGAGCTATGTGGGTGATTATGTGAACAACCTGCGCCACGGCGAGGGGGTCTACACCTTCTCGGACGGCAGTGTCTACGAGGGCGGGTATCAGAATGACGCCAAAAACGGCTACGGCGTTCTGACCTTTGCCAACGGAGACAAGTACGAAGGCGATTTCGTCGGCGATCTGCGAAGCGGGTCGGGCGTGTATACCTTTGCCAACGGCGATGTCTACGAGGGAGACTTCTACAAGGGCGCCATTACCGGATACGGAACCTATCATTTCGCCTCCGGCGAGCGTCCCGATTATACCGGATATTTCGAAAACGGCGTCATTGTGACGGTGATCCCCGAGGAATCGGAAGAAACACCGGAAAGCTCCGAGAAATCGGAAGAAACACCGGAAGGCTCCGGAGAATCGGAATAAGACGGGGCAAAACGAATCCCATAACACAGAAAAAACACCGCCCGGAAGCGATAATTTCGCTTCCGGGCGTTTTTTGCGCCTTCGGAAATGGTTCGGAAGACGGGTACTGCAGATGAAAGGGGAAATTTCAGCCCTTCTCTTCCCTTTTTGCCCGCTTCGGCGTGGTGCCGTACTGACGCCTGTATCGGGTGATGAAGTATCCCGACGAGGAAAAGCCGCACAGAGCGGCGATCTGCTTGACGGGAAGATCGCCGGAGTGCAGATAGCGGTCGGCCATTTTCAGCCGATAGGAGGCCAGATAGTCGGAAAAGGGGATCCCCATGACCCGTTTGAACAGTCCGGAGAAGTAGGAAGCCGACAGCCCCGCCGCCGATGCCGCATCCGACAGGGTGATGGGTCGGCGGTAATTCTTCTGTACATACCCCATGGCGATCCGCACCGCTTCCTCCGAGGTGCCGATCTCGCTGATCTGTGAGGAATCCCGCCCCTTCAGAATGGTATAGCAGAGCAGTTCCACAAGACTTTTGCACAGCAGATCGGTCAGAGCGTCGTCGGGCGATCGGTCAAAGCGCAGTTTGGCATAGCGCACCGAGGTCAGCAGATGGGACCATTCCCCGCCCTCGGGCAGATTTGCGCATAAGGGGCGGCTGTCGGCGTCCAGCATTTCCCGCAGGGAGGGAGGCAGAAAATCGTCGGTGAACATGAGATTGTAGTAGCGGATGTGGTCGCTGATTGCCACATTCTGGCGGTGATAGTCGCTGGGGCGGACCAATTGGATGGACCCCCGTTCCATGACGAACCGTTCGCCGCTGACCAGATAGTCCGACCTGCCTTCGTAGATCACCGACAGCTCGTAAAAGTCGTGAAAATGCAGTCGGTCGTTGAAGGAACTGGCGTTTTCCGAGTAGCAGTCTGCCAGATCAAAGTCTGCCTGCCCCAGATAGACCTCTTTGGGCAGGAGCAGAACCGATATGTCGCTCGATTTCATAGATACCTCCGTTATGGAATGAGGATACGACAAGGGGGCTTTTTGAAAAAAGCTCCCTTGACCCCCAAAAACTTCTGAAAAAGGGAAAAGGGACATTACCGTTGCCGCCGCCCATCGCTTTGCATATCCGTCGGAGCGAGGCACGACGAGCCGGAACCTCATTGGGGACAAGTCCGAGCGTGGGGGAAAGGGGCTTCCCCGGTGCTTCAACTCCTTCCGTCATCCTTCGGACCTCCCTCAGAGAGGGAGGCTGGACGAGCCAGAGACTCCGAGGGGACAAATCCGAGCGTGGGGGAAAGAGACTTCACCTCTGTCATGGGAGGCGGAACGCCGATCAGATAGGAGATGGGGGTTCTCAGG
>JBJDZJ010000030.1:0-21918 GCA_051867915.1 Eubacteriales bacterium | reverse complement strand
GGATGGGGAGAGCTTCATCCGCTTTGGTAAAAAAATGAATCCCATGCCAATAGGTTGGCATGGGATTCATTTTTTATGTTTTTTTCAATAGAAGGTTGAAACAGGCTGTTCGGGCTGGGAAGTCATGACAACCTCGTTTGCATACAGAACCGGTCCGTTGCCTTCGTAAATGGAATGACGCTCGATGGCGATTTTTGCGGTAACAATAACCCAGTCTCTGGTCTTCAGGCGGAGCATTCCCGAATACTTGCAGACCATGGCGCAGTAACTGATGTCGCTTGCACAGCAGGTCATCACATGCCTTCCGATGGCAAAGGCTGTTTTACCTAGTTTGGGATCGGTAGCGACGATTCCTTTGAATCGAACCGTTTTCCCTGCATATTTGGCAGGTTCGTCGGTCAGATCCCGATACCAGATTGCATAGTCCTCGTCCTTGATCTCGATTATGGGTGCGTCAATGTCAAACGGGAGAGGATCTTCGATTTCGTCATAGGCGAACTCTCCGTTTTCATACTCATACGCAATGTTGCACCGTTTGTTGATCCCACGGACGATCTTGTGGAACTCGGTCTGGTCAGCACCCTCCGGCGTGCGGTTGAAGACGACCGTCTCGCAGGATTGCAGTTTATCGAAAACCAGCTGACGCATATTGGCATTATAGGAAAGAAAACTGTTGTAATCGGCGAAGAACATCTCCTGATAGACCATCCATTCGTCCGGAAGGTTCTGATAGAGATCATTCAGCATCCACATTCCGTTGTATTCGATAATGACCCGCTCACAGTCGTGCTTTTTCTGAAGGGATTCCAGAAATCCGGGTGTCAGCATGGAGGGATCCTCCAGCGTTTCAATAAATACATTGGGAAATGCGAACTGAGTCGGATCGTATTCTTCAATTCCCTCTTCGCAGACCAGCAGCAGGAATCGTTCTCCCGCATTGAAGCCTTCATCCTGCAAAGTTTCCTGAATCACCTTGGTTTTTCCGCCTTCCAGGAACCCTGTAAAAAGATAAACCGGTATTTCCATAACTTTTTGACCTCTTTCTGATGCGGTTGAACGCCCTTATTTTACGGAAACTCCGAACAAAGCGGCAATTTCTGCCTTATTGATATGGGATCCGATCACACAGATCCGTCCGATGACCGACGCAGGGCCGACACGGACATCCGGTTCACCGGGAACATAGTCAAAGTGGATCCAGCTGCCGTCCGTTCCGGCAACAATTCCTTTGGAACGAAGGATCGTTCCGTACTTTTCACTGTCCGAAAGAGCATTCAGAATGTCAAATAGCTGCTCCTGAGTGAAGCGAACGGGCGTTTCAACACCCCAACTGGTGAACACATCATCGGCATGATGGTGGTGATGGTGATGCTCATGCTCGTCTTCGTCGTCATCGTCATGATGGTGATGGCACTCGCAATCGGGATCGTCGCACTCATCATCGTCATCATCGCCGTGATGGTGATGGTGATGATGCTCGTGCTCGTCTTCGTCGTCATCGTCATGATGGTGGTGGCATTCGCAATCGGGATCGTCGCACTCATCATCGTCATCATCGCCGTGATGGTGATGGTGATGATGCTCATGCTCCGTATCGGCGGCGAGCTTGGCAAGCTCTGCCTCCAGCGTGGAGGTCTGATTCATGGCGGACAGAATCTGCTCGCCGGAAAGGGATGCCCAATCGGTGGTAACGATGGTCGCTGTTGCGTTTTTCTCACGGAGGAGAGCAACAACCTCGGCGATTTTCTCATCGGTCATTTTTTGAGTGTGGCTCAGAACAATACAACTGGCGTTTTCCACCTGATCGTTATAGAATTCACCGAAATTCTTCATATACATCTTGCACTTGGCGGCGTCGGCAACCGTGGTGAATGCGGAAAGCCGGACATTCTCATTGGTGACGCTCTGAACAGCACGAATAACATCGGACAGCTTGCCGACTCCGGAAGGCTCAATCAGAATACGGTCGGGTGCATACTCTTCAATGACCTTTTTGAGTGCTCTGCTGAAGTCTCCGACCAGAGAGCAACAGATACATCCGCTGTTCATTTCGGTGATCTGAATGCCGCACTCCTGCAAAAATCCGCCGTCTATGCCGATCTGACCGAATTCATTCTCGATCAGAACCAGTTTTTCGCCCTGATATCCGTCGGCAATCAGCTTTTTGATCAGCGTCGTTTTTCCTGCTCCGAGAAATCCCGAAAAAATGTCAATTTTTGTCATTTTATCTGCCTCTTTACTTCATTTCCGATGCCGTATCTTTCCCATTTCTGTTAGAAAATCACGGCATCTTATCTTATCTATTATAGCACAAAATCGGCATTTGTCAATACGGTTTTTGAAGTCTTCAAAAAAATTGTGAAAAATCCAAAAATGGGTTGCTTTTTTTGACAGGATATGGTAGAATAATGCCAGAAAAAACTTACGGAGAGCATATGGACTATATTCTCAGGCGTTCCGATCGGAAAACGCTGGCTGTCAAAATCGAGCCGGACGGCAGAATCGTCGTTTGTGCGCCTTCCGTTATGCCAATGCGTCAGATCGAACGGTTTCTTTCGGACAATCAGAACAGAATCTCACGGGCGGTTGAACGAATGAAAAATCGGATCCGGTACGAGCCCGACGAGCTGTCGGAAAAGGACATTGAGGCCCTATACAACCGTGCGGCGGAAATCCTTCCCGAAAAAGTCCGGTACTATGCCGATCTTCTGGGTGTTAAGCCCACAAAAATCACCGTTACTTCTGCCAAAAAACGATTTGGAAGCTGTTCCTCCCGCGGACACATCTGCTTTTCTTTCCGTTTGATGCTGTATCCCGAAAAGGCGATAGATTATGTGGTGGTTCACGAGCTTTGCCATTTGATCTACATGAACCATTCGAAACCGTTTTATCAATTGATTGCTTCTGTACTCCCCGACTGGAAAGATCGGGAAAAGATATTGAAAGGATGTGAATGACATCATGGAACCGAAGGATTACAAAGTACTGACCATCGAGGGAGAATATGCCACCCTCATTGATCTGAAAACCGGAGACGATCTTTATATTGCCATGGCACTCCTGCCCGAAAATGTGGATGTTGATACGATCCTTCACTATGAAAATCTGGAATACACGGTTGTCACCGGATAGTTTATCGGTTTTTCATAAGAAAGGAGTCTGTTATGCCCGATTTTTCCCTGCTTATCAAACCTGCATCTTCCCTGTGCAATATGCGGTGCAAATACTGCTTTTATGCCGATGTCAGCAGCAATCGTTCCGTACCCTCTTACGGAATCATGAGTACGGATACAGCAGATGCCCTGATTGACCGTGCTGTCACAGCGGCAGGAGATCGGGGAAGGATTCATTTTGCCTTTCAGGGTGGCGAACCGACTCTTGCGGGCCTTCCCTTTTTCCGCTCCTTCGTCCGCTTAGTCGGTCAGAAGCTTTCCGAAGGACAGAGTGCCGACTATTCGATTCAGACCAACGGATTGACCTTGGACGATGAATTCTGCGAATTTCTGGCGGATAATCGCTTTCTGGTGGGACTGTCACTGGACGGCGATCGGGAATTTCACGATTCCTGCCGATGCGACGCCGAAGGCGGCAGTTATCTGCGGGTCATGAAAGCGGCAGAGCGGATGAAAAAGCATAAGGTTGAATTCAATATTCTGACTGTTCTGACCCGCAAGGTCGCCGAACATCCGAGAAAACTGTGGAATTTCTGCGTAAAGAACCGATTCGGATATTTGCAGACCATTCCCTGTCTGCCCCCTTTGGAGGATCCCGATCTGAAGGATTTCTATTCCCTGACTCCAAGGAGGTACGGAAGTTTTCTGAAGGGTTTTTTTCGCATCTGGTCGGAAGAGCTGGAAAAGGGCGAGTATATCAGCATTCGCCTGTTTGATAACTATGTCCGAATGGCAATGGGTGAAATTCCGGAGCAGTGCGGCATGAGCGGGAACTGCTCGGCGCAGTTTGTCATTGAGGCTGACGGGTCGGTCTATCCCTGTGATTTCTATGTACTGGACCGATACCGCCTCGGAAAGGTTCAGGAAAACACCTTCGGGGAAATGTACCGATCGGAAGTCATGCGGACCTTTATGAAAGAGGGACTTCATAAACCCGAAAAATGCGGGCGGTGCCGTTACTTTGGCATCTGCAATGGCGGATGCCGCCGATATCGGGATCTTTTTCTGTCAGATGAAACCTATTGTCCCATTGCCGATTTTCTCGGCGAATGTGCGCCCAAAATCAAACAGATCGCAAACCGAATTCAAAGCGGTAAATACAGATAACATGGAAAGGAATGGATAAATCTATGAGTAAGAAACCGAATCTGGTCTACTTTTTCGCCGATCAGCTCCGTCTTTGCAGTATGGGCTATTACGGGGACGAAAAGGCTCAGACCCCAAACATTGACAAGCTGTCCGAGCAATCCTGCAACCTGATCAATGCAGTGTCCGGACATCCGGTCTGCGCCCCCTATCGGGCTACCCTGTTTACCGGCAAGTACACCACCTCCACAGGCATGGTCATCAACGAGATCCGTCTGTCTACCCAACATCGCTCTATCGCTCATGTCTTAAACGACAACGGATACGAGACTGCTTACATCGGGAAGTGGCATATGTATGCCAATCAGCTGGGACATCACTCCGACCCGAAAAACTCCTACATTCCCGAAGGTCCCGACCGTCTGGGCTTTGACGGCTATTTTGCAGCCTATAATTTCCATCACGAGAACTACGGAGAAACCTCCTATTATCATCTGAACAGCCCGGAAAAGATCCCCTATGACGGCTTTGAACCCGACTGTCAGACCGATATGGCCATTGAGCAGATGAAGCGGCTGAAGGACGGCGACAAACCTTTTGCTCTTTTCGTGTCTATCGGCATTCCCCATGACCCATGGGACGAATGGAACTGCGATCCGGAGGCCTATGCTCGGTTCAAAGACACCGAGTTCACCCTTCCCGAAAACTATCTTCCCGAAAACGATCCTCATGCAGACGCATGGGCAAGACTGTCTCCCGAGGAACGGAAGGCCCTTCCCTACTGGATGAAGGGTTACTATTCCATGGCGGCAAAGGTGGACGACAATGTGGGCAGGATGGTCCGTGCAATCGACGATCTGGGACTTGCCGACGATACCATCTTTGTCTTCACATCCGACCACGGCGAGCTGTTCGGCGCTCACGGCAGACGGGCGAAAAATATTTTCTATGAGGAATCCTGCCGTGTTCCCTTCCTGATGCGCTGGGGCGACAAGATCCCCTACGGAAAGAACGACATCTGCCTGAACACGGTGGATCTGATGCCCACACTGCTCTCCATGATGGGGATGAAAGAGGACATTCCCGCCGAGGTGGAAGGACGGGATTATTCCGAGTCCATTCTCGGTAAATCGGACGGTCCCCGTCCCGCAGGCGCTCTGATGATGGGTACCGGTGCCACTGCCGCTTGGGAGGACGGACACGAATGGAGGGCATGGCGTACCGAGCAGTACACCTATGCCGTCTACCTGTCCGACGGTCAGGAGCTTTTGTTCGATAATCTCGCCGATCCGCTTCAGATGCACAATCTCGCCTCCGACCCCACCTATACCGAGGTCAAGGCACAAATGAAGTTTGCCATGTGGAGTGAAATGGTCCGGGTCGGCGACAAATTCCACCCGTCGTCCTACTATCGGGACAACTGGTGCGTGGATCGGATCATCCAAAAGACCAAAGCGGATTGATAAAACGATAAACAGGATTACAGCAAACATCGCTGTAATCCTGTTTTTTGCATGATTACACAAACAAAATCCATTCCGAAAGCCCGCAAAGTATACCGATCAGCGCACCGACAATCACATCCCGCGGAAAATGGACGCCTCCGATCACCCGAATCAGAGCCAGCAGTATGCCGAAGACCAGAAATACAATTCCCAGGGGCAGACAGACATGGAGAAAGGTCATAGCGATCACGAAGATCGAAAACACATGACGGCTGGGAAAGGACTTGCCCTTTGAATTTTTATGAATCAGGGGTTTAATCTCCAGAACTTCGTATGGGCGTTTGGCGTTGATCAGCCGACGGACAACGGAAAAGAGAACAAAAGAGCCGGCAGGGATCACAGTTGCACCGAAAATCCGATGATCTCCCCACAGTACCATGACAATCAAAAGGACGGGATAGGCAAAATAGGTTGTCATAGTCAGGATACGGTTTATCAGATTCAGAATCAGCACGCCGTACTTCCGCTTCCGGAAGGGTGCGCTGATTTTCTCATATTCTGCGGCGGTCATCGGTCAAACCAGACTTTCCGCATACCGAACGGTCTCCATGGCATCCTTGGCATAGAAGTCAGCGCCGATCTCTTCGGCATATTCCTTTGTCAAAACGGCGCCGCCGACAACGATTCTGCACTCGGGAAGAACTTCACGGAGCTGTCGGATGGTTTCCTTCATAGCGGGGAGCGTGGTGGTCATGAGGGCAGACAGACCAACCAGACGGATTTTTTCCCGGACGGCAGTCTCCACCACGGTTTCGGGGGGAACATCCTTACCAAGATCAATAACATCAAAGCCATAGTTTTCCAGAAGAACCTTCACAATATTCTTTCCGATGTCGTGAATATCTCCCTTCACGGTAGCCAGAATCACCGTATACTTGCCTTTGGTTTTGGGCATGACGGCACGGACCTCTTCAAATGCCGCCTTCGCCGCATCCGCCGCCATCAGAAGTTGAGGCAGAAAGATCGTTTTGGATTCAAACCCCTTTCCGACATCGTCCAAGGCGGGGATAATTTCACGATTGATGAGATCAAGGGGCTGAACCGTTTTCAATGCCTCGGCAGCGCATGCTTTGGCCTGTTGCGTTATCCCCTTCACAATAGCATGATAAAGCGGGTTTTCGGGGGTATCAGCCTGTGAAAAATCAGAGGATACTGCAGGAGTTGATACAGAGGATGTTGCAACGGAATTCTCAATGTAGGACGAAAAATCGGGATCTTTTCCGGTCAGTGCGAGAAAACCGTAAAAAGTGTTCATCATCTGAACCGAATGGGGGTTCATGATCGCCGCAGACAGTCCGGACTGCATGGCAAGAGCAAAAAAGACAGAGTTGATGAGATCCCTGTTGGGAAGTCCGAATGAAATGTTGGATACGCCCAGACTGGTCTTGATGCCTTTGGCATTCAGAATCCGGATGGTCTCCAGTGTCACATTGGCGGCGTTCGGATCCGAGCTGACGGTCATGGCAAGAGGATCGATGATGATCTCATGGGAGCCAATCCCATATTCTGCGGCGGTTTTGATGATTTTTTCGGCAATTTCTACCCGTTTTCGTGCATTGTCCGGGATTCCGCTTTCGTCGATGGTCAGACCGATGACAACACCGCCGTACTTTTGAATCAGCGGGAAAATACCCGACATGGATTCTTCTTTTCCGTTTACCGAATTGATCAGCGGCTTTCCGTTATAGATTCGCATAGCGGACTCCAGAACCTGCGGGTCCCCCGAATCCAGCTGGAGCGGCAGATTGCAGATTTCCTGAATACCGGTGACGGCACGGTACATCCACGCCGCTTCATCAATGCCGGGCAGACCCACATTGACATCCAGTGCGTCGGCACCCAGGTCCTGCTGATCGAGTGCCTCGTCCAGAATGTAATCCATGGAGTCGGATTTCAGGGCTTCCTTCATCTTTTTCTTGCCCGTGGGATTGATTCGCTCTCCGATAAGAACCGGCCGCTCGCCGAAAAGAAGCGCATGATTGAAGGAGGTCACAACCGTTCGCTTTCTCTGTTCCAAAGGAAGCGGTTCAAGGCAACGGACAAGGTCTGACAGTTTTCTAATATATTCGGGAGTGGTTCCGCAACAACCGCCGACAATCCGTGCGCCGCAGGATACGGCCGTTTTGAGGGCTTCGGCAAAGGCATCTGCGTCCACATTGTAAACGGGCTCCCCGTCTACGATCTCGGGCAATCCCGCATTGGGCTTGATAATCAAAGGAAGGGATGATGCGGCATACAGTCGCTTCACAAGGGGGATCATCTCAGTGGGACCCATGGAACAGTTCAGCCCGATGGCATCCACCCGAAGACCTTCCAGGATGGCGACCATGGTTTCGGGATCGGCGCCAGTCATCAGCTTGCCCTTGGAATCGTAGGAATTGGTCACGAAAATCGGCAGATCGCAGGACTCTTTTGCCGCAAGAACGGCAGCTTTGGTTTCCAAAGTGTCGTTCATGGTCTCGATGGTCACCAGATCGGCCCCAAGTTTTGCGCCGAGTGCGATAACCTCTGAAAAGACAGATACTGCCTCTTCAAAATCCAGATTCCCTAATGGCTTGAGCAGTCGTCCGGTGGGACCGATGTCAATGGCGATGTAGCGATCTTTGTCGGATGGCATCTGATCTCTGGCAGCATTGGCATGGCTTATGGCGGCAGTAACCAGTTCCTCTACCGACGGTCTACCCATCTTGCCGTCGTATTTCAGACGGTTGATTCCGAAGGTATTGGCATAGACAACATCCGATCCGGCTTCATAATAGGATTTATGCACCGAACGGATGATATCGGGATGGGAGAGGTTCCAAAGCTCGGTTCCTTCCCCGGGGGCAAGCCCCAGCTTTTGCAGGACGGTTCCCATTCCTCCGTCCAGTACGAGAATTCCGCTTTTGATTTTTTCACGAATGGTCATAGTTACAGAGTAACCCTTCTTGTTTTCTTTATTTTCGTTTGATTGGTTGTTCAGTCGCCGATGATGTGAGTCAGGTTTGCCATAATCTTTTCGGCAACATCGGGCTTGTTCATGGTATAGACATGGACAGCATTGATTCCGTTGGCGAACAGATCAATGATCTGTTCGGTTGCATAGGCGATGCCTGCCTGTTTCATGGCCTCGGGTCGGTCGCCGTAGTGATCGGCAATCTGAATAAACCGTCCGGGAAGCGCACGCCCTGACATTTTGGAAAAACGGGCAAGCTGGGAAGAACTGGTCACCGGCATAATTCCGGGAATCACGGGAACCGTGATTCCGGCGTCCCGAACCTTGAACAGGAAGTTGTAGAAGATGTTATTGTCAAAAAACATCTGAGTTGTCAGAAAGTCGCATCCGGCATCGGTTTTCCGCTTCAGATTGGAAATGTCCTCCTTCTGATTTGAGGACTCGGGATGTCCTTCGGGGTAGCAGGCACCGCCTATGCAGAAATCGCCCTTGGATTTCAGATATGCAATCAAATCACTGGCGTGTTCGAAGTCTACGACACCTTCTCCTCCCACGGGCAGATCGCCGCGGAGAGCCAGAATGTTCTCAATCCCCTCACGGACAAAACCCTCCACCTTCTCATCAACGCTTTCCTTTGTGGCTGAAACGCAGGTCAGATGAGCAAGGGGAGTAACGCCGAAATTGTGCAGGATGTTGGAGGCAATTCGGGTGGTGTAAAGCGAGGTTCCGCCGCCGGCACCGTAGGTAACGCTCATAAAAGAGGGCTTCAATTCGGCAATCCGTTCGGTTGCGTTTCGAACGCTCTCGAAATTGGAATCTGTTTTCGGCGGAAATACCTCCATGGACAGGCAGGGATGGGTTTTGTTTGACAGCATTTCAGATATTTTCATTTATTTATTCTCCTATGTATTATATCGTATTTGGATTTCATTCGAATTTTTGTGCTGATTCGACGGCTTTCTTCCAACGGTCAAGTTCTTGATTGCGCCGCAACTTGTCAAAGGTGGGCAAAAAGATGCGATCGCAGGTGCGAATGGCGGGAAGATCGTCAAATGTGCTTCCGCCGAGAGCCAGTAACGCAAGGGTCGCCGCACCCAGCGCAGTGGATTCCACATTGACCGGTCTGTCAACAGGAACATCCAGAAGGTCGGCCTGGAACTGCATCATGAAATTACTGACCGATGCACCGCCGTCCACCCGAAGGGTGGTGATGGGGCATCCGGATCCCTTCTCCATGGCTTCCGCCAGATCGTAAACCTGAAAGGCAATACCTTCCAGAACCGCACGGCAGATCTCTGCTCTTCCCGATCCTCTGGTCAGACCCACCAGCGTCCCTCTGGCGTACATATCCCAATGAGGCGCACCCAATCCCGTGAACGCCGAGACAAAGGTGACGCCGCCCGTGCTTTCTACCGATTCCGCCAGCAGATCGCACTCATGGGCAGTTGAGATCAGATGAAGCTCGTCCCGAAGCCACTGTATGGAGCTTCCCGCATTGAAAACGCTGCCCTCCAGAGCATAGGTGACCTGATCTCCGATCTTCCATGCAACGGTGGTGACGATGTTCTCGTCAAACACCGGAGTTTCGCCGATGTTCATCAGCGTAAAGCAACCGGTGCCGTAGGTGTTCTTCACATCCCCCGCTTCAAAGCAGGCCTGCCCGAACAGGGCCGCCTGCTGATCACCGATGGAAGAACAGATCGGTACCGACCAGAGCGCCTCGGGAATGGAAGGATCGCTTTTGACCTTTGCGATGATCTCAGAGTTGGAAATGATTTCCGGAAGCATCGACATGGGAATATCAAGAAGTCCGCAAAGCATCGGATCCCAGCACAGTTTTCGGATATCGAAAAGCATGGTTCGGGAGGCATTTGTCACATCGGTGACATGACGGCCTGTCAGTTTCCAGACCAGCCAGCTGTCCACCGTTCCGCAGAGGAGTTCCCCACGCTTTGCCCGCTCCCGGGCATCCTTGTTGTGATCGAGAATCCAACGGATTTTAGTGGCAGAAAAATAGGCGTCGATTTTCAGTCCGGTTGTCTGCTTGACCGCCTGGGAATAGCCCTTTTTGATAAGTTCGTCTGCAAGTTCTGCCGTTCTTCTGCATTGCCAGACAATGGCATTCTGAATGGGAAGACCGGTTTCCCTGTCCCAGACAATGACGGTCTCACGCTGATTGGAAATGCCGATTCCGTCGATTTGGACCGACGAATTCTGCAAAACCGTTTCTGCCGCCGACATTTGCGTGGAAAAGATCTCCATAGGATCATGTTCTACCCAACCGGGCTTCGGATAATACTGGGTCAGCGGACAGGAAGCTGAAGCGAGAGGATTTCCCTTTTCATCAAAAAGGATGGCTCTGGAGGAGGTTGTCCCCTGATCGAGTGCCAGAATTTTCATATGTACGACCGTACCTTTCCAAAGCACCCCAAACTCTTTGGGGTGCTTTTGTTTTTTCTTCCTTGCAGAGATCAGATCTGCGGGATGACGATGTCAACCTCATGTCCGCATTCTGCGGAACGGATGATACCGTCCAGAATTGCCTGATTGTAAAGAATCTGAGAGGTGGAAATGGGAGCGGAGCCGCCTGTCAGAATGGCGTCTACAAATGAGCGGATCTTCTTATAGAAGAGATCGGTCTTTTCCTGGGGCTTCAGAGGAATCGGAGTGGAGGTGGGATTGCCCTCTTCATCATCGTGCATCAGCGTTATTTCGCCGATAGGACCGTCCCATGCACCGCCCCACGGGAGAAAATGTGGCTGACGAACCTTCAGTCCCGCATCCTTGCCGAGAAAGAGGAAATCTCCGCAGGTATCCATGTGCATTGCCCAGGACATCCGGAAGTCGAAGGTGATTCCACCCTCAAGACGGATAAAGGCGGCTGAGAAATCGTCCACCGAAAAACGCTGGTATTCAGCGCAGTATTTGGGATTCTTTCCGAAATAATCGTAGGTTACGGCAGAAACGGTCAGAGGCTTCGGATATCCGATGGTATTCAGACCGAAATCCAGCGCATAACATCCGATATCTGCCAGTGCGCCAACGCCAGCCTTGTCCTTGTCAATGAAGGTTCTTCCGGGAATGCCTCTGCGTCTGCCGCCGCCCGACTGAACATAGTAAACATCGCCCAGCCGTCCGGATGCCACAAGCTCCTTGACAGCCTTGGAATTCTCGTCATATCTGGGCTGGAAGCCGATGGTCAGAATCTTTCCGGACTTCTTCTCTGCACGGCACATCTCCACCGCCTGCTCCAGTGTAATGGACATGGGTTTCTCGCACAGTACATGGCAGCCTGCTTCCAGCGCCTGCACGGTACAGACCGAATGCTGGGAATTATAGGTGCAGACGCTGACAGCGTCCGGATTCATCTTCAGAAGCTCGTTTGCGTCCTCAAAATCCTTTGCATCAAATAGTTCATACTGATCCAGAAAAGCCCTCGCCTTTCCCGGGATCAGATCGGCGCCGCCGATGATTTCCACCTCGGGCATTTTCAGATAGGCTTTTATGTGTGCATGGGCAATACCGCCCGTTCCTATGATTCCGATTCTCAACTTTTTCATTTCAGTTTCCTCCGATCACTCGAATTTACCTTAATTACTGATATTATAGCAAATTCTTTGTTTCAAGTCAAGGGTTTTGAAATATATTTTCCGATTTTGGAAGAGTTTGAAAGGCTGTAAAAAAGCGAAAATGAAAACCCGCCTGCCATACGGGCAAACGGGAGAATCAAAGTGTATGATTTAAGCAGATTATCGGGCAAAGTACCCCATCAGCAGATGAATGGCATCCTGAGGCCGTCGGGTCAAAAAGAGTGCGCAAATATTTTGTAGCCGTTGGAGCCTGCTTTCAGGCTTATCGGGACGGGTCTCCTTCTTTTCGACCGTATAATTGATATACCTCGGCAGTCGCTCTGAGATGCAATCCTTCCGGATAATGACATCGGCACCGTACTTTTGGAGTTTGAATACATATTTCTGATCGTAGTCTGTCAGAAAGACGGCGACAGGCGACTTAACCGAGCAAGACTGAAGGGCGTCCAGTTTCCCGAGAGTCCTGCTTTCCCCCATATCCGCATCCAGGAATACAAAATCGGTGTGACTGTCTTCAAGCATTTGAGAAAGATCATCAGATATAATTCCGGGATCCGTCTCAACGATTTGATGCTGTGACAGCAGCATTTCCAGCTTTGATCGGAATGCCTCATCCTTTGTCCACAGTATGATTTGGAGGTTTGTGTTAACGATGTCCATTTTCATTCATCCCTTTCGATTTCTGTCGTGAAAAGTTTGGATCGGCATCTGACGAAACAGGCCTGTCCATACTTTTTCATCGGGATTATTTTATCATTTTATTCGTGAAAAATCAATTGACAGAACGGAGAAGCCTTCAAAAAACTGAACCGAATTTTCATCTCAAAAACCGAACCGATGTTTTATTTGTCGAATAATCATCGAAAAAGTCCTGATTTCGAACACCTTTTCGGTATCCGAAATCAGGACACAGTCGGATTGTTTTTGTGAATCTGACGCCGAACAATCATTCGGTCTGAAACAGATTACAATGTCATTTCTCTTTTGTTATAAGTGCCTGTGCAATCATCTCGTCGATTTTGGCACGGACGGCAAGCAGGACTTCCGAAGACTTGGCACAGCGGTTGAATCGGATTTCTCCGAAGATTTTTTCCATTTCGGAAACCACACGCTCCTTGCCGTAAAACTGCTCACACAGCTTCATGGCGCGGACATCTTCCAGTGCCTCACGGAACACCGCCAAGCGAATCGACTCTATGGCCGTGCCGTCTGCCGCCGGATATACCGAAAACGGGTCGCCTGCCGGTACCCAATATTCACCGCAGGTGTCGAGATAGGGATTGATGCTGTCCACCGACGACATATTGTTGTAGAAGTTGTAACCCCACTGGAGGAATCCCTTGATGTCGTACTTGTAAAACTGCATGCCGATGGAACGGTTGCGCCATGAGGGCATGGCGATCAGTCGGTTGCTGACATCCACACACTGACCGCAGCAGTAATAGGTCCACAGATCGGACACACCGCCTTTGATAAAGGGTTCAATATGGTCGTTTGAAGGGATGGGGGTCTCTACCACACCCTGCTCATAGAATTCATAGTTGGACAGGGCGTCCATAATGGGATAGCCCTCCAAAAGATCGGCAACCACCGCCTTGGAGCGGCGGTACTGATCCAGATGCTCGGCGGCAGGCTCATCCGAGATATGGAAGAAGCATCTTCGGTCGTCTCCGCGGGAACGCATATGGGCAAGGAATGCGGTCAGCATCTCCCGTATGAATTTACTGTATTCCTCACCCGTGGCATCGGTATCCCAACCGAAAATGCGGCGGTATTCGCTCTTCCCTTCCTCGGAATTTATCACAGACGCCATGACCTTGGGTGCATGTCCGGCTCCCCATTGTGTAAACAGGTGGGAAATCTCAAGATAGAGAATGCCTACACGATTGCACATTTCGATCCATCGGTCCAGCTTGTCAAAGCCGAAGAAATATTCACCGTCTCTGAGGATTACATCCAGAAGCTGGGTGGTGCGGCGTTCTCCGCCGACAGCCGTATCCAAAGGAGGCGTGAACAGTGGCGTCAGCATCATGTTGATACCGTTGTCCACGGCGGTTTTTGCAAAGTTCTCCACAATGGTCCAGTGCCGTTCTGACCAAGGTTCACAGTCATAGAAATTAGCAAGGGAGTCGCAGTGGAACCACTGGGTATAGATCATCTCCTGCGGCGGCAGATCGGCATTGAGAATCTCTACGGTGATTGCAGTGGATGAGACCGTCCTCTCTCCGTCCATCAGGCTGACCGTCGTCTCATAGCATCCGGCAGGAACGGTGTCCTTGGGGTCGAAGGTGATCCAGACCGACCGAAGCTGATCCTTTATGACCGAAATCTTCCCGCTGTAGTGCAGGGGCTGGAGCAGATCGGGGTATAGACCGGGTTTGTCGGAAAGATAGTTGTCATCCATGCAATCGGGATACACGGGCATAGCAACCGGAACCAATTCCACCGTCCTGGCGTTTGCACAGGATGCCAGAGTCCCCTCGATTTTCAGTTCATGAAGACTTCGGGTAGGGACATCCGCACCGGAGGATGAATACAGAAGCTGAACGGACAGCCGCTGATTTTTCATCATTCGGATATAGGACAGGGGTTGAAAATCCCATATGTTTTGATGCAGGAATGCTTTTTCAAGGGAGGAAACAAGGCAAATCTGATACACGGTAGTCATTTCCTTTCAAAGTTCATTTCCGGGAATTTCATCAAAAAGTGAATTGATTTCCCGTTTTTGTCAGTATACCATAATCTTCCCCCACCTGTCAAGAGCGGTTTTCGGATTTTCAACCTATGATATGAAAATATTTTCAATCGTTGTGACATTGCCCTTTTCTGTTCTTTGCCGGGTCGTGATCGTCTTTGACGGCGGCTCGTCATTGGAAGGGCGGCGATTGCCCAGACATCCGGTCAGGATCTGATAGAAACCGATCATTGCAGCGTCGTTTTGCCAGTATTTCGGCTCCCGGCCGTCGGTAACATCCAGTCCCTCTTCATCAAGCCGGTCGCTGACCTCCTCAATCACTTTCCGCTTCTGCAATATACGGAGCGCCTTGTCCACATCGGCGTCGGAAAATCCGGTGATCTGTGCAATCTGCTTCGGGGTAATGTATTCATCCTCAATAAAAGGAATCTGTACGAGGACCTTGTAGGTCAGCTCGTTAGTCAGCAGACCAAGGCAATAGACCGCATCCTCATAGTCCAGCTGCATACATTCTTTCCGATGTGCATAACCCTTCATCTCAAAGGTAAATCCCGTTCGATCGTTACTCACCCGAATCAGCGCCCCGGGTTCATCTTTCGGGATTTCCAGCAGTTGATCCGCCGAAATTCCAAGCAGTTTACAGAGATCGGGAAGGAGCAGAATATCGGGCAGAGCTTCCCCCTTCTCCCATTTGCTGACCGCCTGACCGGAGACACCCAGATTTGCGCCGAGTTGCTCCTGAGTCATTCCTTTTGCTTTTCGCAGTTCACAGATTTTTTCATGAATGGCTGTTTTCATGTTCGTTCCTCATTTCTTTGTGTTTTTCGGATGCGCATCTCTTGATACAATCATACCACACATTTTACAGAATGTCAACAAACCGTTCATTGGCTTGCTCCCAACCGTAGGTTGAAAAATGAAACCAACCGTTCAATTTCTGTTTTTGAAAGGAGGAGCATTTTCAAAAAAACAAAATCCCCATAGGGCAGTCTTGAAATCAGCTTCAAGTATCTGCTCTATGGGGATAACCAACCTTGTCAACCGGCGTTACCGGACAATATGAGCTTATTCGTCTCTTTTCATATAATCCTCAAGTTCACTCTTGATGACCGACACCTGGGGTCCGTATACCACCTGAATGCCGGTTCCCTTTTTAATCACGCCTGCCGCACCGCTCTGACGGAGCATGGATTCCGAAACCAGATCGGGATTTTTCACCGTAACACGCAGGCGGGTCGCACAACAATCCAGATTGGATATATTGGCTTTGCCCCCAAGACCGTCGAGAATCATGCGGGAAACGGCATGAGCGTCCTGCTCGACCTTTGAAACATCAGGAACCTTTTCGTCTTTTTCTTTTTTGGCGTTGTAGTCCGCACGGGTATACAGCTTGGTTTCGGTATTTTCATCCTCACGGCCGGGCGTGATATAATTTCGTCTGCGGATGAGAAAACGGAACACGAAGAAATACACCACGAAATACACAAGTCCCACCAATGGAATCATCAGCCAGTTGGTCTTTTCGTTTCCTTGTAGGATACCGAACAGGAACAGGTCGATGAGTCCGCCCGAGAAGGTCATTCCGACTCCCACATTCAGGATGTGCATCAGCATATATGCCAGACCTGCAAAAACGGAATGGATGACATACAGCATGGGAGCAACAAACAGGAAGGTGAACTCCAGCGGTTCGGTGATACCCGTCAGCATAGAGGTCAGAGCCGCCGACAGCAGCAGTCCTCCCGCCGCCTTTTTCTTCCCGGGCTTTGCACAGGTGTACATGGCCAGTGCCGCACCCGGCAAACCGAAAATCATCAGCGGGAATTTTCCGCTCATGAAACGGGTGGCATCTACCGAGAATTTCACGGTATTGGGGGATGCCAGTTCTGCAAAGAAGATGTTCTGCGCACCGTAAATTCTGACCCCGTCAATGAGAGCCGATCCTCCCACACCTGTCTGCCAGAACGGCAGATAGAATACATGGTGAAGTCCAAAGGGAATGAGAATCCGTTCGGTAAAGCCATAGATCAGCGTACCGCCGTATCCCGATCTGAGAACCAGATCACCGATGGCATATATGCCGCTCTGAATATAGGGCCAGACGCAATACATCAGCGCACCCACCAGGACATAGGTCAGGGTGGATATGATGGGAACAAATCGGGTTCCGCCGAAGAAGGATATGACATTGGGCAACCGTATTTTATAGAAACGGTTATTCAGCCATGCCACACCAAGTCCGACGATAATGCCGCCGAATACCCCCATTTGAAGGGATTCGATCCCCACAACATTTGCAACGGTTCCTTCAAGCATGACCCCCGGCTCCAGTTTGCCGCTGATGGCAAGAAGACTGTTAATGGTTTTGTGCATGACAAAGAAGGCAATCGCCGCAGACAGGGTGGCAGTTCCTTTTTCATTCTCCGCCATACCCAGTGCAACGCCCATAGCAAACAAAAGGGGTAGGTTGTCAAAGATCACCGTACCTACCGACCCCAGAAGGGAAAAAATAGCATAAGGGACGGTGTCGGGACCCATAAATCCCATAAGATGGTAGGTTTCCAGCATGGCAGTGTTGGTTAACGACGAACCTACTCCCAGCAAAAGTCCGGCAATGGGCAACAGCGCTATGGGCAACATGAATGCCCGACCGACCCTTTGCAAGACACTGAAAAGAGCGGAAGACTTCTTTTCTTTCTTCTTTTTTACAGCTTCAGCAGACATGGTTGGCTCCTTTCAGGAAATACCAAAGGTCATGACGGTGCTTTTGCCGCCAACTGTTGTACCGTATTTGTATTCGATGTCCGTAATTCGTTCGGGCGTGGTCACAAGCACTGCCGTAATAGCGGAATATCCACGGGTTTTGATAAGGTCAATGTCAACCTCTGCCAGCCGATCGCCTGCACTCACGCGTTGACCGGCAGAAACAGCCGGGGAAAAACCTTCGCCCCCAAGCGTCACGGTATCCACACCGATATGGACAAGGATGTCCAACCCATCATCGGTTGAAATGGAATATGCGTGTCCCGTAGCCGCTACATTTTCAATCTTGCCGTCCACAGGACTGTAAAACATCTTTCCGCTCGGCTCAATGGCGATCCCGTTACCCAGCATTTCAGAGGCAAAGGCTTCATCGGGAATATCGGAAATCGGCTGACATCTGCCGTCACACACGGCAGTCAGACCGCTTTTTTTTGGCTTTTTGGAGAAAAACATGATCTACCTTCCTTTCACCGGTCATTTTGGGGTTGATTGGATTCTGTATGATCGCTCATCAGACGCTCCTGACAAAAGTCCTTGATTTCGTTCAGGACCTGTTCTTCATCTGTCCCAATAATATGGAAGGTCAATACCGTTCCCTTCACCGCTCCAAGACTCATAAGAGCGATCAGTCTCTTCCCGTCTGCTTGCTTATTCCCGACGCTGACCTTGACATCCGACAAATACTTGCCAAGTCGGCTTGCAAGCATTCCTGCAGGCCGTGCGTGCATCCCGTTCTCGGCTGTAATGGTACATTGATATTCTTTCATTCCTTTACCGTTCCTTTCCATTATGACGCAAATGCGATATTACTATTTTCCCATTTTCGGTCCACATTATTCAGTAGGACTGATTTTTTGAAACTTCTTAAAAGATTCCGAAATGGAACAAAAAGGCGAAAAAATACAGACATATCCTCAAAACTCCGACAAACGGTCGTCATCAGACCGAATGCAAAGCATAGGATATGTCCGTAAATGTATATGGATATAGACGCAAAAGCACAAGATACAGAATCATGAAATCCGATTTATCTTCACGATTCCAGAGCCACGCCACGGGCGATCAGATGCGCTCTGATCTTACCGACATCAAGCTCCCGTGTCTTTTCCGTGCCGGTCTGCTCCATGAGGTATGCCGCCGCACCGGCAGCCTGACCCATTGCCATACAAATCCGCATGACACGGTAGGAGGACATGGCAACATGGGTACCGGATATGCACCGTCCGGCGGTGATCAGATTGTCAATGCCAAGCGGTGTCATCGCAGAGAACGGAATGTCATAGGGCTTATCTTGGCGGGGCAATCCTTCTTCATCAACCGACTGACCGGGTCCGTCCGGATTGTGTATGTCCAGACAGAAGGATGCCTTGTGAACTACTCCGTCCGGGAAGGTTTGACCGGCAACAAGTTCCTGCTCGGTCAGCAGATGATCCGCCATGATTCGGCGGGATTCCCGAACGCCGAGAGTCGAGGATCCGCCCTTGATGCGGATATTGGCAAAACCGGGGATGTTGTTTTTCAGGAAAGCCATAATCTGATCGATTTGTCTGCGCAGTTCCGCCTCCGCACGGAAAACATCGGCAGGATCCAAAGGATTGATGCGATTTTCCTGGGTAGCATTCACCATGCGCTCCCCTGCGTATGCGGTTTTGTACAGGCGAACGATGTTCACATTCTTGGGCAGCTCTCCGCTCTTGCAGGCTTTGTGACAGAGATCAAGATACTCTCTTCCGTCTCCAAGGTCGGTGTAATGCTCTTCGTTCATACAAAGAAGCGACTGATCGGGATCGACTCCCTGAATCACAAACATCAGTGTGACAGGCTGAACCAGATGATCACCCTTGCGCCCCATCTCGTAGGGACATCCTGCCAGGACGGAAAGATCTCCGTCTCCGGTGGCGTCAATGTATGTCCTTGCGGTAAAGCAGAAGGTTCCGAATTTTCCGTCGGTACGGATGGATTCAATCCGACCGCTGTTTGTGACCGCTCCCGTTACCTGCGTCTGCAGATAGACATCCACGCCCGCGTCAGCCAGCATGGCGGTCAGGGCATTTTTTGCAAGCTCAAAATCAGGGCAGAATCCGGGGATCGGACATATTTTCCGTTCAATTTCTTCGGTGATGGTTCCGGCGCAAACCGATCCCAGAAGCGGTCCCACATACCCGTGGGTCAACATTCCACCTACACAGCCGTACCGCTCAATCAAAGCCACACGGGCGCCGCTTCGGGCGGCTTCCAATGCGGCGGAAATCCCGGCAGGTCCGGCACCGGCTATCACGACGCTGTATTTTTTGCAATCCATACAAGACTCTCCTTTCAACCGATCAATCGGCTTATGATTATGTTCTAATGCGGGATGGGAGAAGAAGCGTTTCGTTCTCGTGATTGATGATTTCAATACTGCCGTCCGCTATCAGATAGGCCTCGCCCCGTAGTTCTTCCCTGCCGTCTTTGCATAAAATGTAACTTCCGTCAATAAGCGCATAAAACCGACGGCCGACGCTGTCCCGATATGTAATATCCTCAAAGAGACGAAGCCCGTCAAGAACGGCGTCTTTAGTTGCCTGATAATGAGGTAAAACCATTGTTTGGGTTAGTCCCAGTCCGGGCAGAAAGCGTTTATATTCTTTCGAAACCGCTTCCCCGTCCAACTCGGGCTGTGCATATACGGTGTCCGCACAGTTCATGGTTCCCGCACTGATTCCGATCAGAACACCGTCATAGTTCTGCAACAGCTCACGAAGCCGAATCTCTTGAAAAAAGCGATTCTGAGTCGGAACATGACCGCCGGCAAGGATAATCAGGTTTGACTTTTGAATCAGTTCGGCGGACAGATTTGCATTTCTTCGATCCAAAACAACAAAGGATGCAAATTCAATACCGGAATCTGCAAAGCTGTCGGATACGGCCTTCGCAAACCCATCGGTCCGCAGATAATCGTCCGGATTGGAACAGACAAACAACACTTCGCAGGGCTTCCCGACCGTTTTCCGGACTTCCTCAACAAACCCGTTGGCAGGGTTCAGCTTGGCGATCCCCTCAAGGCAGGGACTACCGGTTAAAAAACAGATCATATTCAACCTCCCTATGCTTTGATAAAAATGAAAACACCTATCTGTTGGGAATGTCGAAATAGGTGTTTGTTATGACCAATCGGAAAAGGTGATGTTTGTAATAACTGAAAAAACCTCTCTTGCCTTATCAGACAAAAGAGGTTTCTTTATGGCTGTCCAATTGCCATCAAATCCGAACTCGGAATGCGGTTTTGCGTCTGGATCTGACACCAAATTTGCGATAATCTCCGTAGAGTTATTATTATAACATACAATGATTTTTAAGTAATCATCATAGACATACACTGCGGTTATAAACATATCGACAAATGTTTTCCGATACGCAGGATCGGTTGGACTGCCTTTGCGAAATCTCTCCATCCAAAATCGGAGTTGCTGTCCGGTAAGTTTGGGTTTTTGTATTTGTTCTTTGGCTATTAGAATCTCCAATTCACTTTTCTGATCTTCCAGTTCACCGAGTCGATGTTTTGTGCTTGGGGTAATAATACCCTGCTCTATCGCGGAAACAATATTTTTGATGGATCGTTCGGTGTCCGACAATTCTTTCTGATATGCAACAAGATTGCCGGATTTTTGATCTTCTTCCTGCAACTTGAGTGCCGCATCCACGATCAAACTTATTGCACTGTCTGACAGACACTTTTCCCGGGTATTTGCTATGATGTAGTTTTCAAGGGCATCTTTTCTTACGGGTTTCTTCTTGCAACCAGATCCGCGCTTCTGCCCGATACACTTATAATAGCAGTATTTTTGTCCTGATTTGCCGACTCCACTTTCTCCAACCATCGGCTTTCCGCAATACCCGCAAAACAGCTTTCCTGTCAAAATGTAGTCATCTTGCGACCGGGATGATGCCGGTGCCTGTGCCCGCTTCTTGATTTTTCGCTGTACTCTGTCGTACTCCTCTTTGGTAATAATCGCAGGGATTCCGTCTTCGATTCGGACATCTCCCCAGATATAGACCCCGGTGTACCTTTCATTTTTTAAAATGGAATGTAGGCTGTTGATCGTGAACTTATTCCCTACGGATGTTTTTCTCCCTTCGGCATTAAGGGTTTGTATGATCGCCGATGCCGGAATTCCATCACCGTACATGG
>JBJDZJ010000029.1:0-4273 GCA_051867915.1 Eubacteriales bacterium | reverse complement strand
ATAGCACTTGTAGGCATTCAGATACTTCATGGTAATACGGGCGCCCGTATCCCACAAATACAGATAAAGCTCCTTTTTGTTCCGGAAATAATGGAACAGCAGTGACTTGCTGATCCCTGCGGCATCGGCGATTTCGCTCATTGGGCTTTTCTTATAGCTGTTCTGCGCAAATACCCGATAGCCCGCATTCAGAATTCTCTGTTGCTTCTCCGGCGGAAGATGGTAAAACTTTTCGTTCATAGACACCTCGCTGACCGAATCGGTCAATACTGATTATAACACCGTTGACCGTTTTTGGGAAGGGCTTTTTGAAAAAATGTATGATTATTTTGGGGGCAAAAGGACTTTTCGATGACCCAACGCCTCTTTTGGGAAAAGTCCGACAGCCGGATTGGCAGGTTTTCTCTTCGGATGCAAAGGCGGCTCCCCCAAAATAGGGGGAGCCGCCTTTGTTGCCCGTCGGCGATCCTTTGCTTTCTGCGTCAGCTTTTCGGGTTCAAAGGGTGCATCGCGGTCCGCATATTGAAGTATTCCTCCAGCCCTTCCGGCTCCACTGCCGGAACATAGGTCTTGGCATATACATGCATTCCGGATTTGTTTTTGCCGAGATCCTTATAAATGGCATAAAACGGAACAAACAAGCCATTGACATACACATACTCCGGTGAAACCGTGGTATACTCTGTAAAATCCACATCAGGCTGAGCGGCCATACAAAGGGCAGCATCCTGCAGGTACTCGAAATTCTTCTTACATTTTACATACTTTTTGCACAGATAAGATAGCACATTTTCATTGGACATGATAGGATTGTGACAAGTAAAATTTGATGAGACATGGGGGAATCATCGTGCCTTCAACCTATGCGCACTATGTTTTCGGTCAGGAAATCTATCAGAAATACCCTGATGCGTTAAAAGAAAGAATATCGCCCTATCTGCCCCTGTTCAGGATCGGTCTGCACGGGCCGGACATCCTGTTCTATTACGGAGCCTTATTCAACAATCCGGTGAATCATGTGGGATATTCCCTGCATTCCGAACCGGCTTGGACCTTCTTTCAGAGAGCGGCCGAACTGCTGAAGGAGGCCGTCGAAAACCCTTCGTTGTACGATCGGCGGCTGGCCTATGTCTGCGGCTTTCTCTGTCATTTTGCCCTGGACGCCTCCTGCCACAGCTATGTGGAGAAAAAGATTGCGGTCAGCGGAATTACTCACACCGAAATCGAGGTGGAGTTTGACCGTTTTCTTCTGGTTCGGGACGGCGAGGACCCGATACGAAAGCGTCTGACCGATCATATCCTTCCTTCCCGTGAGAAAGCAGAGCTGATTGCTCCCTTTTTTCCAACTTTGACGGCGAAAAATGTGGAAAAATCCATGAAATCCATGATTTCGTACAATAATCTTCTGCTCGTTTCCAATCCAATAAAGAAACATCTGATCTGCGCCATGCTTCGCCTGACCGGAAACTACAAGGAGATGCACGGGCTGATGATGAATCGGGAGCCGAATCCCGATTGCATGGACAGCAATGCGGGTCTGCTGAAAAGGATGGAAGACGCCGTTTCTTTCTGTCTTGAGCTGACCGACAATCTGCAAAGGGTCGTATGCGATAATCAGCCTCCGGATCCACGCTTTCAACGGACCTTCTCTTTTGAAGAAGGCTGGCAGGACATTATACTGTAAGAAAAGGCGGACAAACATGAAATTCAAGCTGACTCATCTGGAAAAAAAGTGGATCCTGTACGATGTGGGAAATTCAGCCTTTACCCTGCTGGTTTCGACCGTCATTCCCATTTACTTTAACTATCTGGCCGGAAGCGCCGGCGTGTCCGATGTCAATTACATGGCATACTGGGGATATGCGCTTTCTGTTTCCACCGTCGTTACCGCCGTGCTGGGTCCAACCCTTGGCACCATGTCCGATCTGAAGAACTGGAAAAAGAAACTCTTCGCCTGTTTTTTGATCGTCGGCGCCGCCTGCTGTATTCTGCTGGGCATTCTGAAATCGTGGATCTGGTTTCTCGGCGCCTTTATTCTGGCGAAATCCGCCTATTCCTTAAGTCTTGTCCTTTATGATTCCATGCTGACCGACATCACAGACGAAAAACACATGGACGAGGTTTCCGCTCACGGTTACGCCTGGGGCTACATCGGAAGCTGTCTTCCCTTTCTCGTTTGTCTGGCAATGGTGCTTTTCTATGACAAGCTGGGACTGACACTGGAGTCCGCCATGGCGCTCTCCTTTCTGATCGTATCCGCCTGGTGGATCATCATGACCGTTCCCCTGCTGATCAGCTACCGTCAGGTTCATTACATAGAGGCCGACCGTCATCCGGTCCGCTCCAGCTTCAAGCGACTGGGTCATGTTATGGTCGAGCTGAAACAGAAAAAGAAGATTCTGCTGTTTCTCATCGCCTTTTTCTTCTTTATCGACGGTGTCTATACCATCATCGACATGGCAACCGCCTACGGAACGGCGTTGGGACTGGATACCACGGGACTGCTTCTCGCCCTTCTGGTCACGCAGATTGTGGCGTTTCCCTCTGCACTGATTTTCGGTCGGCTGTCCAGAAAGGTCTCGGCGGCAAAGTTGATTCTGGTCTGCATCGGCGCCTATTTCTTCATTGCCGTCTACGGGCTGTTTCTGGTCAGGCTTTATCAATTCTGGATCCTCGCCGTATGCGTAGGCATGTTTCAGGGAGCGATTCAGTCGATGTCCCGCTCCTATTTTGCCAAAATCATTCCGACAGAGCAATCGGGGGAATATTTCGGCATCTACGACATCTGTGGAAAAGGAGCGTCCTTCATGGGTACAACCCTTGTTGCCGCAGTCAGTCAGATCAGCGGCAATGTGAATGCAGGCGTCGGAACCCTTGCAATCATGTTCCTGCTGGGATTCCTCTTCTTCCTGACAGCAGACCGGACAGCCGCATAAACCGACAGTCCGGGTACTACTGAAACTCATGTGCCGCAACCGTGACGGTTGCGGCACATTTCATCGTATGAATCAGGCTGCCAGTCCGGTGGCAACGATGACAGACAGGAAGTCGATAACCGCCGTTGCAAATTCCAGGGCTTTCCACCGGTCAATAAGGGCTTTTTCAGGTTCGCTCACGGAAACGGCATCCGCTTTATGATACAGAATGATGTTGGAGATGATAAAGTGAAGCATGATCGGAAAAATACCGATAATCAGGAAGCCGCCGTAAAATCCGCAGACAATATTGGCGACGGCGTATATGATCTGAACGGCAGAAGTGACCCGGAAATAGGTCAGGATCCTCTCTGTTTTTATCGACGGTTTGGCATCGGGATAGAGCTTTCGTACTCTGCGGGACTCTCCGATTTTTCCGATCAGAACCACGATTCCGATCAGTATGGCGCAAACGAAGGCAACCGATAAATCAACGGAAGGCTGAAAAAGAAGATACCAGCCCGGGCGGTCTACAAGGGTGACAAGACTGCCGTCCGAGGCAACCCGATAGACCTGATAGGCATCGAAACAGACCGTCCCCGGCTCCATTGGGGCGGCTTCATTGATCCTTTGATAGCCAAGGTCCAATTGGTCCAACGGGATTTCCCCCGCAAAATCGCCGGTTTGGGCGTCGTAGAGATAGGCATTATCCTTGGCCGTACCGTAGATCATCAGGAAACCATCCTGAATCTCAAAATAGGAATTTCGAAGATAAGGGGTGGATACCGCCCACAGAAAGGTCCCCTGCAAATCATAGACATTGACCCAGGACGCATCATTATAGCAGACATAGAGACGGTCGCCGTCCTCGTCAGAGATAACGGTGGTTATTTCGTCAAAAAGGAAAAGCTCATCCTGCTTTTCGGCAGGATTTTTCGTATTGCGGATGCAGAGAAATCTGCCCATCAGCAGAACGAGAATCGAAACGGAAAACAGGGTCACAAGAAGGGCATACAGCCATGATCCGATTTTTCGGGTACGGGATTTGGACATAACGGTTCCCCCTTTTGGGATGAGAATATGAACTCCGATGGAATGTTACAGTTTCCATTTGCACTCGGCGCAGACCGTCCGGGCTTTTTCCCGATCTATCCGGATTTCGGGCAGGGCGTCCGCCGTACAGGAACCGTATGCGATCATCTGAATGTCGGCACAAAGTCCCCCGTCAACGAATTCATCCAGCAGTGCGCAAAAGTTTAGCATTGATTCGGTCTTTTCTCTGTACAGCCGCCATTCGGGAACCAGTCCGTTTTCTTCGCAGTAGAAGTGGCAGGCGGTTACGGCTTCCGAATCCGACA
>JBJDZJ010000028.1:0-4309 GCA_051867915.1 Eubacteriales bacterium | reverse complement strand
ATCAAAAGAATTTTTTCGGCGGGACTGCGCTTTTTGCTCAATGCGCAGGACCCTATCCGTGTTGCGGAAATGCTGGAGGGATATTCACAGAAGGGCGTTCTGTCCGGGCTTGTGCGGGATATGGTGATTTCGGAGGCCAAGACCACCGGAATGTACAAGGATCTGCTGAATCCTTTCGACGAGTTCTTTGAAAAGCACGAAAAATATCAGAAGCGGCTTGCCGAGGAGATGATTCATTCAAAATTCTTCGGGGTTGATATGAGCATCGGTGAGGCGATCACGCTGTACATGACTTCAAAGAGAGAACAGGCGATTCTGGGTCTTGCGAACTCGGACATCCAGTTTTCGCCCGACAAGACCGGCAAAAAGCGGGTTACGGTTGCCGGTAACATCCGATTCGAGGGAATGAGTCCGGAAGAGAAGATCAATCTTCTGACCGGAGGTATTGAGGAAATCTACAAGCAGTTCAATCAGACCGACAAGGCGTTCATCGCTCTTTCCGAGCAGTTCTTCAACGAGAAATCCAGCAAGATCAAGAGGGAAGCGGACAAGCTGTATTTCGGTCACGAAATGCCCATGGAGTCTTACTATGTCCCCATTGCCCGTGCCGAAAGCACCATCGCCAAAAACATCACCGACGCTACCAAGATGGTCAGACAATTCGCAACCGTGTCCAATCTGTCCTTCAACAAAAAGACGGTCCGAAACGCACAGAAATCGCTGCTCATCCGTCCTGTCTGGGATGTGATCACCGACCATGCGCAGGGGCTGTCCAAATATGCCAACATGTACCTGCCTATGCAGAACTTCAACAGGGTATGGAACACACAGACCTCGGAAATCAAGGGTCACAGCGAGTCCCTTTCTTCTGTACTGGAAAGCGAGGTCTGGGGGAAGCTGGACGGCAAGCTGTCCGGAAAGGGTGCGGAGGCATACTTCACGCAACTCTGCAACGACATGCAGAATGTCGGACAGAGCAATCGCCCCGGCACTTCGCTGACCTCCATCCTGCGCTCGGGTGCGGTGACCTACGGGCTGGGTTTCAATCCCAAGGTCTGGTTGACACAGAACACATCCCTGATTGCCTGCATGGACACGATTGATCCGAGATATTATGCCTATGTTTTCTCCAATCGCAACGACGAGCTGATGGACAAATATTCGCTGTTTGCCCGCATCAGAGACTATGACACCGAGGTGATCCGTGCACAGGGACTGGTGGACAAGGTTGGCAAGATCGGCGAGCTGACCATGAAGCCCATATCCTTCTTTGACCGTCAGGTGATTCGGATGCTCTGGGGTGCCGCACAGGCGCAGGTACAGGGTCAAAAGGGCTATGCCATCGGTTCGGAGGAAAACCTCAAAGCGGCGGGTGAACTGCTGGACCGTGCGATTCTGCGAAATCAGCAGACCTCCGGGCAGGGAACCCGATCGGGGTTCATGCGGGGAAGCGAGATCACCAAAACCCTGACCATGTTCTCGGCGGACTCCATGAAGCAGATGTCCTCCTTTGTGGAGGCGGTAGGCGTCTACAGCCGCGCAAGGTCGGACGCCAAAGCGGGCGTCGAGGGGGCAAGCGCAAGAGCGACTGCGGCGGGTAAGCAGCTGGTTCGGTCGGGTATGGCGATCATGGGCGTCGCCGTGGCGATGGCTGCCATCACCGAGCTGTTCCGGGCGCTCTACAAAAAGGATCGGCGCAAGGATTCCGAAGGCGAAGAAATCCCGGTTGCCGGGGATATGGTTATCGAATCCTTTGGCAATATGGTTTCCATCCTCCCGATTATCCGCGAGGTGTACGGTCTTGTGACCGACGGGTACGATCTGTCCGACTTCACGCTGGACGCCGTATCCGATACGATTTCCGCCTTTACCGGCGCCGTCGGCGATGTGACCAGGGCGGCGCAGGGGAAATATGTGTCCTATGAGAGCGCCATGTCGGACGCCAGAGACGTGATTTTTGCCGTTGGCAGAACCATCGGAATCCCGGTAAACAACATGAACAATGTGATGATCGGGCTTCTGAACGTTGCGCCGGGAAATCTGGACTGGAGTTATCAGTCGCTGTTTTCCAAGCCCAGCTACAAGAGCGATCTGGAAAAAGCCATCGCCGACGGAGACGACGATCTTGCCGCCCTGATTCTGAAAACCTGGATGAAGCGGGAGAGCGGAGGCGCAGGTGAGACTGCCGAGACCCTGCTGGATCTGTACAAAAACGGGTATGATGTCCTGTCCCCAACGGCGCCTACCTCTGTGACGGTGAACGGAGAAAGCGTCACGCTGACGTCAAAACAGAGAAAGCAGATCCTCACGGCTCTGGAGACGGCACAGGATAAAGTCGCAGATCTGGTGTCCTCGAAGGAATGGAACGACCTTGACGATGCGGCAAAGGCGAAATCCATCCGGGTTTTGTACGACTCGGCATACAGCAATGCAAAGGCGGATACGGTGGGAACGACACCAAGCAAAAAGGCGGTGCTGTCCATGCTGTACGACCCCGAAACGGTTGCCCTGATTTCCGGATATGCCGGAACGGTCAGCGTCATAAAGCAGGATGACGAGGAAATCGGGAAAAAGGTTCAGATTGAAGAGTATCTGGACGGATTCACGGGCGATCGGAGTCTGCTTTTGTACATAGCGGGATATTCATCCGACGAGGCAAAGGAGCTGCTGAGAAAGAGGATCGCAGAATACACCTCCGACAAGACCGAGCAGGAGAGGCTGATCGGTATCCTGGGTGTGGCAGAGGAGGAAGAAGACTGAATCAAATTGCCAATCGTTTGGTATTTTCGGGCAGAAAAGGAGGGGATTTCCCTCTCATGCGTCACACGATAAGATAAAAAACGATAAACAAGATAAATTGTGCCGATATGGGGGGATTCTTTTTTTGCGGCAGAGATGTTATAATGGAATCACAAAATAAAACAGGAGGTAAAGGACCTATGGAAAAACAGAAAAATGTCTATCGGGGGAATGAGACCGGGGTAATCAAAGCACCCAATCCCCCCAAGCAGAAGCCGGGAGCTACTACGGTGATCGGCGGGGACCTTCGCGGAAAAGGATCGAAAGGCGGTAAGAAGTAATGACTGCAAAAGACCAGGCAAACGGTGTTCAGAAGCAAACTCATTCTGCCGAGGATGAGTGGAGCCGGGCATTTGATCATCTTTACGAGGATGACGATGAACCCGACGGAGCCGATGAAGGCGGCTCGACCGAAAACAGTGGAGCAGAAAGCGGGGAAGACGGTCAAGCAAATGCAACCGATGATCCTGCCGACGCAAAGCCTTCCGAGGGTGATGACCATGAGCCTTCCGCCAATCAAAACAGCCAAAGTGTCGAATCCGATCCGCCCGACGGCACAGAAAGCACAGACGACACAGACGGCACAGGCGGCGATCCGCAGCAGGAAAACCCGCAGAAAAGCGAGTTTGCCGAGCAGGCCGGAAACATTTTGGCAACGATTCAGAAAATGGATCCCGAAGTAAAGGGATTCGGCGATCTGGAGGATGTGCCTCTGTTCTGCGCCCTGCTGGACCGTGGGCTTTCGCCCGAGGATGCCTTCAGGCAGTCCTCTCCGAAGTATCGGAGCCGGGAGTCTGCCGCCGCCATGGCCGCCAGCAAAGCCCACCTGACGCCCTCCGGTGAAAACAAACGCACCGACGAGGTGGACATGAGCGTGATCAATCAGTTCAGGGCGGCAAATCCGAAAATGTCCAAAAAGGACGCCATCGCTCTCTATCGCAGAGTGACGGGAAAATAATCAAAAAAGGAGTATAACAAAATGTTTGTATTGAAAAGCATTGAAAACGGCAGAACCCAGGCGCCAGATCCGATCCGCCTGGAACGGGGTGCCGGAACGGCATACAGCGCAGGCAATGCGCTGGTTATCGAAAACGGTGTGGCATCGTTGCCCACAAATACGACAAAGCCTACCCATATCTGCATCAGCAATGTGAAGGGCGGAGACGGCGAGGAATTGCTTGCCTATCACATCACCCCCGCCATGGTATTTGAGGTCCCTCTCTCGGACTATACCGCCGGCAATCTCGTCATCGGAAACAAGCTTTGCCTTGCATCCTCCGGTCAGAGGGTTTCATCCGTCACCACGGGCGGAGTGGCAACCATTGTGGATACATGCGGTGCCAAAGCTGTCGGAGACAAGATTTTCGTAAGATTTGAGTAAAACAAAGGAGGTTAATAACAAATGAGTACCATTACTTTTTCTCAGGCGTCTCATACCAATGATGCCCGTATCGGCAAGCTGGAAACCCCTCTCAAGATGTTCATCCAGCAGGAGTCCGATGAAATGACC
>JBJDZJ010000027.1:0-22403 GCA_051867915.1 Eubacteriales bacterium | reverse complement strand
AAAAGCGGACGAACGGCTTTGGACAATTTTACCTCTGTTGAGAAGGTAATTAGACCTTTTCGACAGCCTCCGGGTTGCCGCACTATGGTGCGGCAACTCTTTGCCTGTCGATAAAGTATAAATTTAGAATGTCGCCAGCCAAGGAATAGGGTTGGAGGCCTGGAGGAAGGGGAAAAACTTCGGCGTTTGAGATGGTTTTCCCCTTCCTCCAGTTTACTAAAGAACTTTCTCGACGGCCTCCGGGTTGCCGCACTATGGTGCGGCAACCCTTTGCCGCATTCGTGCGGCAACCCTTTCTCTTTTTCCCCATGTTAAACCCGTCACATATTCCCGCAGCAGCAGACGGCAAAGAAACCACCCTTCAAAAAGTGTCTTTTTTTGGCTAAGATGCACAAATACGGGGGTGAAAATTTGGAAACAAAATCAATTGATTTTCAGCCTGTATTGTGATATAATGATGATACTCAAAATATACTGCTGAAGTATGCAAATTTGACGGTTTTGCATACAAAAACGGCAGTTAAGAAAGAAAGGAAGACAGCTATGAAATTCAGAAAAATCCTGTCAATTGCCCTCGTGGGCAGTCTCTTCGCTGCCATGATTCCCATTTTCCCCACATCCGCCACCGAGAGAACCATCACCCTTGACGGCGATCTCAGCGACTGGGAAGGCGTCCATTCCGAATCGGTCGAAGACAACAACAGCGCAAAGAAGGCCACCTTCTATGCCGTTCTGACCGGCGACGGCGATCTCTACCTCGCCTGCGACGCTTACCATGATGTCTACACCACCACCGCAGACGCATGGCACACCAATACCAACTTCGAGTTCTTCGTCAACACAAGACAGAGTTGGGTTTCCGCTATGGGCAGCGGCGCAAAAGAGTCTCATGTATACGACTATGTCATGAATGTGCAGGAAATAAACGGCGATACCAAGTACCACACCGTCACTGAGGTACTGGTTCCCGGATACTATTTCAGCACCCGCAGCGACGGCACCATTCAGCTGGGCGTTGCATGGAAGACCCCCGGCGACGATATTACCACCAGCGCATACGGTCCCGACAACTGGTGGAGACCCGTTGGATGTTTCCCCAACCCCGGCGTTCTTTCGGTTTCCACTGCCGGACTCTACCGCGATCAGACTGAGGCCGCTGCCGCTGCCGCATTGGTTACGCCCATCGTCTCCAATGTTGCCTATGCGCAGACGGTTCCCGTAGGTCCCGACACCCATTCTGCGACCGTTTGGGAAAACGAAGGCAGCAACTATACGCTGACCGGACGCGGACTGGGCTCCAGCTTCAACACCTGGATTCTGGGCAACACCGACAGTGCGGTTTCCATCAGTGCCGACTTCAAGCTGAATCAGAACGGCGAGCAGGGCTTCATGTTCGGCGTCAACAACCTGACCCGTACCGACATTATTGATGAGAATGTCGCACTCTACTATCTGGTAGACGCAGGTGTCAGTGATTCCGAGATTCACATCGGCATCGAGAGAAACATCGGCGGCTGGACAGGATGGGCGACCGAGACCACCCTTCCCAAGAGCGCTCTGTCCGGCGACACCTTCACCCTGACTGCGTCCTATGATAACGGCAAACTCGACATTTACATCAACGGTATGCTGGTTCTGGCCTACACCGACACCGGATATGTTCTTCCCGGAACCGGATACGGCCTCTGCTCCAAGACCACGAACAACACCATCTCCAATGTTACGGCAGTAACCGAAGGTGTTACCGTTACGGGCGACTACCTCATTTCCACTCCCGCCGAGCTGAATGAACTGATTGCCTGTGCAAATACATTCGGTTCCAACTATCTGCGGGACAAGGTGGTCAAAATCACCGCCGATCTGGATATGAGCGGCACCGATTTCGTTCCGCTGAACTCCATTACCCTCATTTTGGACGGTCAGGGACATACCGTCTCCGGCATCAACATTGAGGTTTCCGAGACCTCCGGAGGCAACTACGGCATTCTGGCAAATGTGCTTGCCAACAACAACTGCAACGGTACCATCCGGAACCTCACTCTGAAGGACTCCTCCATTACCGTTACTTCCACCGCCACCGAGCCCGGTCAGGTCAGCGTAGGTGCCATTGCCGGATTATCCGACAGAGGCAAAACCTCCGGCATTACGCTGGATCATGTCACCATTACCGTTGACGGTATCGCCTATGTAGGCGGCATTGCCGGCAAGAGAGAATGGTCGGCAGCCAACGACACCGTCACCGACAATGTCTATATTGATGTAACGATTGACGCTCCCGATGCAACCGTCGGTATCGTCTACGGCTATGCAAACGATAATGTAGACGGAGAAATCTCCAATACCAGCGGCTATATCAGACTGCTCGGCGCTGCCAACGAGGTGACCTCCGAAACCCTGATTGCGCAGAACGAGTCTTCCAAGACCATTGCAGATTCCGCAAAGAATGTTGCCATCCTTACGGATCCCGATGTCATCCCGATTTTCACGGTTGAGGATTTCGCCAACATCATCAACAACCTCGGCGGTTCCTATGTTCTGATGAACGATCTCACTCTGACCGAAGGTCTGTCCAAGCAAAACGAAAGTGCCGTCTTCACCGGTATCTTCGACGGACAGAATCACACCATTACCCTCAACTGCACCGATACCAACTGGCGTAACGGCGTCTTCTGCACCGCCGGCGGCACAGGCTGTACCATCATGAATCTGACCGTGGACGGCACCGTCACCAGTATCGGTAACTCCTGCGGCGGCGTTGTCGGAACCGCAAAGGGTCCGATCCTCTTCGAGAACATCACCTCCAATATCACCATCACCGCAACCGGCGACTCCGACGGTTCCTGCGGAAACGGCGGTATTCTGGGTGTCAACGAGGGCTGTGCTGTCACCTTCAGGAACTGCACCTCCAACGCATCCGTCACCGGTGTGCTCAGCGCAGGCGGATTCATCGGTATGGTCCGCAACGGCGGAGCCAGCCAGACCTTTGAAAACTGCGTCTTCAACGGCACCGTCCGTTGCACCACTCCCTGGTCCGACAAGCGTGCCGCAGGCGGATTCATCGGCATCATGCACAAGAGCACCAATGACGAGGTTGCCGTTTCCTTCAAGGACTGTGCGTCCGACGGAACCGTCATTTCCGATTATGTTCTGGCATCCGCATGGGTCGGCTCCTACGCAAGATACGGCCATCCCGATCAGGTCCCCACTTACGAAAACTGCACACAGACTGCAAAGGTCTTCCACAACGGACTGGAGATCTCCAAGGTTTCCGACACCCGTCTGATGGAGGGCATGGACAGCCAGACCAGCGGCAGAGTTACCTTTGACGCCGAGGCAGGCACCGTTACCGTGGACAGCGACATGGCGATGAACGCCGACACGCTGGCAGCCAAGATTGCCGCAGGCGTGAAGGTCTATGTTGGCGGCGTTCTGGACGAGAGTGCAGAGGTCACCTCCAACGAGCGTGTTCTGAAGGTCGTTTCCCACGATCCCACCGTTAAGAAAGGCGAACTGATTACCGTTGTCGTTGTCTTCAGCGACGGAGCAGTCACCACCATGAGCCAGAGTCTCTATTCCGGCGGAAGCACCCCCGTTACCAGAGTCACCTTCACTCATATCGGCGACAATGCCACCAGCACCGATCCCACCGTCAATATGAACACGCCTCTCACCTTTGATGTTCCTTCTTCCGAAGGCAACACGCTGTCCACTGTCGGTCATTCGGCATACGCTCAGAGCGGCACGGTTACGGTTGACGAGGAAACCTATAACGCATACCGCTTCCTGATCGTCTCAAACGGCGATGCAGAGGCAATGGTCGGCAACACCGTAAAGGTCACCTTTACCCTTGCAACCGGTGAAACCCGCGTCTTTATCCGCACAGTCGGCGACGACCACGGCACCGAATCCTTCAGCAAGGTCCGGGCGGCAGGCGAACTCTTTACCGCCGCTGACGGATGCCAGATTTACGGCTTCGCCGTATACGGAAACAACATCGAATTCGATACCGTTTCCGTTGCGCTGATTACTGCCGACGGCGATGTCTATGTCACCGGCGAGTACACCCAGGCTCAGCTCGGATAATCTTACGAACGGGAGGTAAATAACATGGAAATAAAAGCAACCTATGAAGCTCCAAAGGTCACGGTCATCGAACTGAGTTCCGAGGATGTCCTCGTCAGCTCGGTCGGAGAAGTCGAGAACATTCCGTGGAACTGGTAAACTGATACAAACCCCAACCAATGAAGCCGGGGCTGGCGCATGAACATGCGTCAGCCCCGGTTTGATGGTCGCCGGGCGGCGAAAAGTCGGGATCGGCTGAAAACGGTTCCTTTGATCCGCTCAACCCATGGCGGTGGGGGCATCCGACAGACCGAAGCTGACCTGAATGGCATTGTCCACCTGCCGCATCATCCGCTCATCCAGATGTCCCATTTTCTCTTTGAGCCGCCGCTTATCCAGCGTGCGGATCTGCTCCAGCAGAATCACGCTGTCCTTGGCAAGCCCAAAGGACTCCTCATCCACCGTGTCGCTCCGACACACATCTATATGGGTCGGCAGCTTGTTCTTGGACAGCCTGCTCGTGATGGCAGCGGCGATCACCGTCGGGCTGTACCGGTTTCCGATGTCGTTCTGCACGATAAGTACAGGACGCAGTCCTCCCTGCTCCGATCCCACGACCGGGGACAGATCGGCATAGTAAATATCTCCTCGTTTGACTGTCAACATCATGTTCACTCTCCGTCTGTTTCCTTTGTCCTTGATTCTATTTTTTCCCTCGATTGTCCCGATTAAACATGACGGGAAAAGATTTCTCACTGTCAGTATAAGCCGTTTCTTCCAACTTGTTCCGGTTCGTTTGCCGCACCCGACAAATTTTTGTGCGGATGCCGCTATCTGAGAAAATCGCACCTTTTGTAAAGTTTTTTCATATCATGACAAAATATGCTTGACAATCCGCCCGATTTGGTATAAAATAAGAGGAGAAAAGCCGCAGTTTCGGAGGGAGCGTCATCCGCCGATCCTTCGGCTCACGAAAAGGATCTGGTCATGGCTATGGACAATTTCGAGGTTGTACTGTCCAATCTCTATGAAAACGAAGAGAGGCTGACCGCGCTTCTGGAAATCCGGCTGTCCCATATTTCCGATCTTTCCGCCCTTCTCACCCCCTTCCGACTTTCGTCCGACCCCTACAACGACGCCGAAAGCGATCCCTTACAGACCGCCTTCTCCTCCTTTCGGGAAGAAATCGACCGCCTGCGAGGGCAGATCCTTTCCAAACTCCCCGCAGGAAGCGGAAAAATCTTTTCTGAACGGGTGCTGGACGGCGTTGCGGCAGAATCGCTTGCCCGAATGGCAGAAATGATCGTGTCCAAAAGCAATCATTATCCCCCCGAACTGACCGTTCAACGGATCGAACGGGCGAAAATCGCCTATTTCCCCACGGCGCTGTCCGAACTTGCGGGACGGGCCTTCGGAAGAGAGCTTCCCATGTCCACGGCGACCCCCTTCGACAGCTTCGCCGCCGCCTGTGAGGAGGTCTATTCCGGCCGATACGACTTCTGTATTCTGCCTGCATCGGGGCAGGACGAAGGTCTGCTTCTTCCCTTTTTGCGGCTTGCCGAACGCTACGAGCTGAAAAGCATACTGTCCTGCGATATCCGACGGGGAGACGAACCCGAGTCCACCTTCTATCTGTACGGAAGCCGCCTGATCCGGGGACGGAATTTTGATCGGATGGATGTTTGTCTGCATCTGCCCTCCGGAAAGATTCTGCCGGTGCTGGAAGGCTTTCACCAGCTGGGCATTGTCTGCGAGTATCTGACCTCCCTGCCCTACTCCATTTACGGGGAGGACGCCTGCCTTGTGCGCCTGTTCATCGGAAAGGTGGATCCTGCGGTCGTTCTGCTTTTTCTGACCCTTGCGGTGCCTGCCTTTTCGCTCTGCGGGATCTACAAGCGGCTGACAGCCGTGGATCGCTCGGAAAAATCATGATACCATTATGAAAGGAATTGAATTTTATGAAAACACTCACTTATAAGACCCGGGGAACCTGCTCCAGATCCATCGAGATCTGCGTTGAAAACAATATTATTCAGTCTGTTCGCTTTGAAGGCGGATGTCACGGCAACACCCAGGGCGTCGCCGCACTGGTCAAGGGCATGAGCGTAGATGAGGCGATCTCCCGTCTCTCCGGCATCGACTGCCGGGGCAGAGGCACCTCCTGCCCCGATCAGCTGTCCAAGGCTCTGATTGAACTCAAAGACCTGCCGGAAGCCGAATAATTCCGATACACCGAAATGCCATCATCGAGAGGAGAAAATGTAATATGAACTATCTGGAAACCTACCGCCGCTTCAGAGAATCGGACAAAGTGGACGCCGCCACAAAGGCGGAGCTTGCCGCTATTGAGGGAAATGACGAGGAAATCAAGTTCCGATTCTTCAAGTATCTGGAGTTCGGCACCGGCGGACTCCGCGGAACCATGGTAGCGGGAACCAACGCCATGAATCCCTACACCGTAGCCCATGCCACTCAGGGCTTTGCCAATCTGATTCTGAAAGAGGGCAGAGCCGCCGACGGCATCGTGATCGGCAGAGACAGCCGTCTTTGCAGTGAGGAATTCGCCCGCATCACCGCCTCTGTCATGGCGGCAAACGGCATCAAGGTCTACTTCCTGGACGCTCTGCGTCCCACCCCTGTTCTGTCCTTCTCCATCCGGGAACTGCACTGCGTGGCAGGCGTCAACATCACCGCCTCCCACAACCCCAAGGAATACAACGGCTACAAGGCCTACTGGGAGGACGGCGCACAGCTCTCCCCCGAGCAGGCGGATCTGGTATCCTCCTACATTGCCGCCACCGACATCTTTGACGGTGTGAAGACGGTGGATTTCGACGAGGCGGTTGCCGATGGCAGAATTACCGTCGTTGGTGCCGAAATTGACGACGCCTTCATTCAGAATGTCATCGCTCAGCGGGTGGATGTGAACGCCATTCCCGCCGTTGCCGACGATCTGAAGATCGTCTACACCCCCCTTCACGGATGCGGCTACCGTCTGGTACCCGAGGTCCTGCGTCTGTGCGGCGTCAAGCATCTGTACACCGTCTGGCAGCAGATGATTCTGGACGGAAACTTCCCCACGGTCGTCTCCCCCAACCCCGAATATCCCGAGGCTCTGTCGCTGGGCGTTCAGCTTGCCAAGAAGGTCGGCTCCGATCTGGTTATCGCCACCGACCCGGACGCCGACCGTGTGGGCATCATGGTGAAGAAGCCCGACGGCGAGTTCGTCACCATCACCGGAAATCAGGTGGGCGCACTCCTGCTGGACTACATCCTGACCGCCTACGAGAACACCGGCACCATGCCCGAGGGTCCCTATGCGGTCAAGACCATCGTCTCCACCGAGATGGTCACCAAGATTTGCGCCGAGCATCATGTGGAGCTGTACAATGTGCTGACCGGCTTCAAATTCATCGGAGAGGTCATCAAGAAGCACGACGATGTGGGCATCGGACACTATCTCTTCGGATTTGAGGAATCCTACGGCTATCTGAAGGGCACCTACGCCAGAGACAAGGACAGTGTGGTTGCCGTCATGCTGATCACCGAGATGGCATCCTACTACAAGGCGAAGGGCATGACCCTGTACGACGCCATGGAAGCCCTCTACGAGCGGTACGGATATTACAAGGAGACCACCGTTAATGTGGTCATGAAGGGTCTGGACGGTCTGGAAAAGATGGGCAAGCTGATGGAGTCCATCCGTAAGAATCCCCCCACCGAGCTGGGCGGCAGAAAGGTGGTCTCCATGCGGGACTATCAGACCGAGACCATCACCGATCTGGTCACCGGCGCAACCGCTCCCACGGGACTGCCCAAGTCCAATGTCCTCTATTTTGAGGCAGAGGGCGGAAATGTGGTCGTCATCCGTCCTTCCGGCACCGAGCCGAAGATCAAGATCTACCTCCTGGTCAACGGCGACTCCCGCGAGACGGCAGATGCCACTCTGGAAGCCTTCCGAAACAGCGTCTCCGACTGGACGAAGTAAGAAAAAAGACGCCAAGGGGAACTTTTTCGGGAAAAAGTTCCCCTTGGATCCCTTCCAAAAGCTTTAATAAAAGAAAAACAGATATAAGGCGGGCAAATCGGACGGTGTTTCGATTAACGATCTTTGCCATTCTGTTTTTTTCTTTTTCCTGAGTTTTTGAAGGGGTCCGGGGGGACTTTTTGCAAAAAGTCCCCCCGGAAAAAACTTCCCCCAATAAATCCCTCATACCTTCTCGGCGATGTCTTCCCGAAGGCGGTCGATGATGCGTTTTTCCAGGCGGGATATGTAGCTTTGAGAGATACCCAAAGCGGCGGCAACCTCCTTCTGGGTCTTCTCTCTGCCTCCCTTCAGACCAAAGCGCATTTCGATGATCTGCCGTTCCCGGGGAGTCAGCTTTGCCAGGGCTTCATAGATCGCCCGCTTTTCCTCTGCACATTCCACCCGACGGTAAACGCAGTCCTCGTCCCCCGCCAGAATGTCGGACAGCAGCAGTTCGTTGCCGTCCCAGTCCACATTCAGGGGTTCGTCGATGGAAATCTCCCGCCGACCCTGATTTTTCCGCAGGAACATGAGGATTTCGTTCTCGATACAGCGGGAGGCGTAGGTTGCCAGCTTGATGTTCTTGTCGGGATGGAAGGTGTTGATAGCCTTAATCAGCCCGATGGTGCCGATGGAGATCAGATCCTCCAGCCCCACCCCGGTATTCTCGAATTTCTTCGCCAAAAAGACCACCAGCCGAAGATTGCGCTCCACCAGCGTCTGCCTGAGTTCGGGATGCTCGGGCAGTTTTTCCAGAATCTCCGCTTCCTCGGCAGGCGTCAGCGCCTTGGGCAGACTCTGCTCGCCCCCCAGATAGGCGATTTCCACCGATTCAGGCAGTATCCAATGATTCAGAAGCCAAAGTCGGATTTTCAACAGCAGTTTCATATATTGACCATTCCTTTCGGATAAAGTTTACAGGCAGGACGGCACGATTGCTTCATAGCCCGAAAAATCCCGGACACCCGGCTCGGCGGCTATGCAGGCGGCAACCTCTCTCCCGTCCACGGCAACTTTTGCCGGCAGATAACCGAACAGCAGTCCCCCGCCGCCCACTCCCCGATAGGGAATCAGCCGAATCCGTGAAGCGGCATCCCCATCCAGCCCCGACAGATCGCCGCTTCCCATCAGGACAGGCAGAAGAGGTGCAGGCAAAATCTCCTTCATCCGCTCCCTGCCCACCAGAATCACAGGCAGACCGCCGAAGGGCTCGGTCAGCAGATTCCCGCTGTCCACCAGCGCAGACAGGACGACCTCCTGCCCGCCCCGGCAGAACTGCACCGTCAGAGCGGCAGACCGTCTGCCCCGCATCCGTCCGGCAATCCGCCCCCAGATCAGCGAAATCAGAGCGCAGACCAGCGCCAGCAGTGCGAAAACCCACAACGGGATTTCGTTGTAGACCTCCTTCGCCGTTCCGTTGACCGAGATCTTCCGATTGCCCGCCGCCCGATTGACGGCGTAGTAGAGCGCAGTCATTCCGCCGCCGGTCAGAAGGGAAATCCCCCAAAAGGCGGCATATCGGCAGAGAAATCGCCCGATTTTGCAGGATCCGAAGCAGATATAGCAAAGCAGAGCGGGCAGAATCAGTCCGATGATCCAGTTAACGGCGGCATACCGTCCCGGAATCAGAGCCAGCACGGCATACAGACCGCCGATGGCCGCCGAAACGGCGGCACGGCCGGCGTGCAGCGGCAGATGCAGTATCTTGGCAGTCAGCCACAGCGACAGAAAATCCATGGAAAAGTTCACCAGAAAATAAATGTCCCCGTAGATTGTCTGCTCCACGACCGTTCACACTCCCCGACGCCGGATAAGTCCAGTATATACCCGTCCCGCTGTAAAAGCGGTCGAAAAAGCGGGGCAGCGTGCGGAAAGATCGGTTTTCCATCCCCAAATCCGATCTGAAAATGTTTTTTTCAATTTTACCTTGACAAAGCCGCCTTTCGGGAGTACAATAAAGTATCCTCCGATAACGGATTTTGAAAAATACGAGGGTTATATGACACAAACAAGTCTGACTCCATCCCCTGCCGTGACCTGCGACAGAGGACAAGCGGATCTGATTCTGGGCTGCGCATTGAAAATCGCCCGCCGAATCGTGGAATGCGGCGGCGAGATCCGACGGGCCGAGGAAACGGTGGAATTCATCTGCCACGCCTACGGCATCGAAGAGATGGAGGTCTTCGCCATCCTCTCCGAAATACAGGCCACCATCCGCACCCCTGACGGGCGATACATCACTCAAATCGTGCGAATCCACAACTGGCAGAACAATCTCCGCCAGCTGGATGCCTACAACACCCTGTCCCGCAAAATCTGCACCGAAAAACCCGATCCCACTCTCCTGGAAGGGATGTATCTTGCCATCCAGAAGAACGACAAAGCCCGCCGCCTGCTGACCATGCTCTGCTACTACGGCGGCGCCGCCGCCTTCTGCATCTTTTTCGGCGGCTCCCTCTTCGACGCCTTCACTGCCGGGCTTGTGGGTCTGGTTCTCTTCGTACTGGATACCGTAAAGCCCCGCTGGATGAACTCGGTCGCCCACGGCGTCATTGCCTCCTCCACGGCGGGCATTCTCTCCCTTCTGCTGACCCATTTTCACATCGGCAACAGCATGGGACACATCATGATGGGGACGGTCATGCTGCTGACCCCCGGTCTGGCGCTGGGCAACGCCATCCGGGATCTGCTCTGCGGCGACCTGATTGCAGGCGCCCTCCGTCTGCTTCAGGTTTTGCTTGCCGCCGTGGCAATCGCCGCGGGACTGGTAGTCACCGTCTGGCTGGGAGGTGTTCTGTTTTGAGAGAGCAACTGATTCTCTATCTGGTTCAGGGGATCACCATCATCATCGGCACCGCCGCCTTTTCGCTGATCTTTCGCATTCGGCTCCGGATGCTCCCCTTTGCCGCCCTTGGCGGATTTCTGGCATGGCTGGTCTGGAGAATGACATCGGATTTCCTTCTCTTTAACGCCTTTACCTCCAACCTTTTCGCCGCCCTCTGTGTCACCGGCTATTCGGAGATTCTCGCCAGAGTTCTGAAAACCCCCTCCACCATCTTTCTGACGCCCTCCATCCTGCCGCTGGTTCCCGGTGCCAACATCTACTCCACCCTGGTGGCTCTTGTGAACGGAGATCGGGCGGGATTTTCCCACTACGGAACCCTGACCCTTCAGGTGGGTGTGGGCATCGCCGCCGGAATCATCATCGCCTCCATCATCGGCACCTTCTTCCGCCCCCTGCGCCCGACTTTGATGGGGAAAAAGAAGGAATAGGACGCCCGACCCCAAAAATGCAACCGTTTTGTCCAACTGATTGCTTTTTTCGATTGTTCTGCATATCTTCCCGTCTTCTTTGCTTCGGAGCCATCCGGAAGCAGAAAGACAGCGGGAATCCGTGCATCGGATTCCCGCTGTCTTTCATTTTGAAGCAACTTTATAGTTCTCTCCCCAGTTTCGCATAGCGTCCAGTATGGGGGACAGACTGCGACCCAGTTCGGTCAAGCTGTATTCCACTCTCGGCGGTACTTCCGCATACACCTTTCGGGTCAGAAGTCCGCTTTCTTCCATATCACGGAGCTGAGCGGTCAACACCTTTTGCGAGACATTGCCGACAGATCTTTTCAACTCTCCGAACCGTTTTGTTCCGGACATCAAATCACGCAAAATCAAAACCTTCCACTTGTCCCCGATCAGAGTCAGAGTAATTTCAACCGGGCATTTCGTCCCTTCTCCGACTGCCTTGGCATCGCTCATGTTATGTACCTCCTTCAATGGTATCCAACAGAAACTAACATTCTGATTATACCATACCTCCCTTCAAATGTCAATGGCTTGTGCCGCCGAAAAAAATTTTTTGCTCGGAAAGCGCTGAAATGACGCAATTGTTTCCATTTGGTAACTACACCACAATAAAGTGCGTACTTGACAGGCAAAATCGGCGTATGTATAATGAAATCAGGAACTGAGGGGACGGCCGCTCCGAAGCTCGAAGTATCATTCAAAAGGATTCGGCAAAGACCGAACCGAAATCAAGGAGGAATTCATCAATGAAAATCGCAGTTATTTGTGCAAACGGGAAAGCCGGAAGGCTTATTGTAACGGAAGCCGTAAACAGAGGTCTGGATGTTACCGCCATCGTGCGCGGAGAGAATCGGACTGCGGCAAAATGCGTGCTGATCAAAGACTTATTCGACCTGACAGACGACGATCTGAAAGTCTTTGATGTTGTCATCGACGCCTTTGGCGCATGGACCGAGGATGTCCTTCCTCAGCACAGCACTTCTTTGAAGCACTTGTGCGACATTCTGTCCGGAACGGACACCCGTCTGCTGGTTGTCGGCGGCGCAGGCAGTCTGTATGTAAATCCCGAACATACGCTTCAGGTGATGGACGGTCCCGATTTCCCCGATGTTTTCAAGCCTCTTGCCGCCGCTCAGGGGAAAGCACTGGATGAGCTGAGAACCAGAAACGATGTGAAGTGGACCTTCATCAGCCCTGCCGGCGATTTCCGTGCTGACGGGGTACGCACCGGAAAGTACCTGCTTGCCGGAGAAGAGCTGACCCTCAACAGCAAGGGCGAAAGCATCATCAGCTATGCAGACTACGCCATTGCCATGGTAGACGAAGCAACAACCGGAAACAATATTCAAAAGCGTATCAGTGTGGTAGCTGAATAAGGGGTCCGAAAGGGCTGTCCTCATTGACAGCCCTTCCCCGTTTCAAAGAGGATAGGACTATGACACAAGCCGAAAAACGAAAATATCTGACAACAGTCCTTTTGAAAGAACGCCCGGAATACGCAAGCATTGAAATCCCGTCAAATGAAGCAGAACAGAAAACGCTTCTGCGCTCGCTGTTGAACATCCGTATGCCGTTGCCGATAAGTGGCGATTTTATTGCGATACAAGACGAGTACCTTCGTGAAGAAACAAGACGAAAGGGCATTACAAGCATCAGCAGTCTTCAACCGATCGAGCCGGACATTTATCTTTGGCAGGGCGACATTACAACCCTGAAATGCGACGCCATCGTAAATGCCGCCAATGCAGGACTGCTCGGTTGCTTCTGCCCCTGCCACGGATGTATCGACAACGCCATTCACACTTATGCGGGGGTCCGACTTCGGGCAGCGTGTGCGGCACTGATGCAAAAACAGGGGCATGAAGAACCCGTCGGCAGGGCGAAAATCACCCCTGCCTACAATCTTCCCTGCAAATTTGTGTTGCACACGGTCGGTCCGATGATTCAAGGAAATCCGACCGAGCGGGACGATGAGGCACTTGCCTCCTGCTACCGCTCCTGTCTGGAGCTTGCCGAGCAGTACCGGATGGACAGCATTTCCTTTTGTTGCATTTCCACCGGCGAATTCCGTTTTCCGAACAAACGGGCGGCAGAAATTGCCGTCAAAACGGTTCGGGAGTACAAAGCCCGAGCTCACAGCAAAATGAAGGTGATCTTCAATGTTTTCAAGGAGTTGGACTATGATATCTATCGGGAACTGCTCGGATAAGATCGAACGGCTCGAAAAGGAAATCGAAACCGCCGACGCCATCCTGATCGGCGCAGGTGCAGGGCTTTCCGCATCTGCCGGATTTACTTATGACGGCGAACGGTTTGAAAAATACTTTTCGGATTTTCACAAAAAATACGGCATCACCGATATGTATTCGGGAGGTTTTTATCCCTTTGAAACACTCGAAGAATACTGGGCTTGGTGGAGCCGCCACATCTGTTTCAACCGCTATGACGTCCCACCCGGCAAGCCCTACACCGATCTGCTAGCACTTGTGAAAAACAAGGACTATTTCGTTCTGACGACGAATGTGGATCATCAGTTCCAAAAGGCGGGATTTGATAAAGATCGGCTGTTTTACACGCAGGGCGATTACGGTCTGTGGCAATGCTCAAATGCCTGCCATCCCAAAACCTATGACAACGAAAATACGGTCCGTCGGATGATTGCAGAGCAACGGAATATGCTTATACCCACCAAGCTGATTCCGAAATGCCCGGTCTGCGGTGCGCCCATGACGATGAATCTGCGCTGTGACGACAGCTTTGTGCAGGATGAAGGTTGGTATGCGGCGGCAAAGCGATACGATGCGTTCATTCGCCGACAGGAATACCGCCACCTGCTCTGTCTGGAGCTGGGGGTCGGCACAAACACCCCGGGAATCATCAAAATCCCCTTTTGGCAGATGACTGCAACGAATCCTCGGGCGGTGTATGCCTGCATCAATCTGGGCGAAGCCTTTGCCCCGCCAACCATCAAAAAGCAATCGGTCTGTCTGAATGACGATATCGGGAAAGTGCTTGAGACCCTTCTCCGACAGATGCAATCGGGCTGATTTCGGGCTGTCTCCCCTAAAGAGCATAACAAAAACCGTCCCTACAGCTGTGCCTTTATTTGCACGGCCGTAGGGACGACTCTTTTTGGGATCATTCAGCAGGGAGGACCTATCTTCCCGGTTATTGGTTTTCGTCGGAAGATTCGCCGTCATCGGCGGACTCGGCAGGAGGAATCTGACCGCCGTCATCGGAATTCAGGGTGTCCGACAGGTTCTGATCATTGGAGTAATCCTGATAATCTGCAGCAAAATCGGGGTTTTCGCCGAATTCGGGATTCGACGAATACTGGGACAATTCCGGCTCGGGCGGCAGCTTCTTCAGCTTCGCGGATGCCGACAGCCCGACGATCAGATAATAGAGAACCCAGGCATGGAAAAGGATGTCGACTGCCGCCGACAGGTCAAAGCTCATTCCCATCACAATATCCAGAAGCAACAGCGCACTGTCTATGCCAAAGAGGATCAGCGCACACAAACATCCGGCGAAGCCGTGCTTTTTGATGACAATCCAGCAGACCAGATAGCAGATCAGAATAACCGCCGCCACGGCGATCGCCACATAGAGGAAACTGTCCGGAAAAAATTCGGTGGGCTTCTCATCTCCATAGAATTCATCGGACATATGACCGGTCATCATCATTGCCGATCCCACGAATATGTAGGGAATATAGGCAGAGAACAGGAAGTAGGTGGTGGAACCGCCGATAAGCAGTGCGCAGTTGATCACCGTGAAAAGGAGAACCAACATCAGGTTGCCACGGCTGATGTTGATCTTGTTTTGCAGTATAAACCGTGGATTTGTAGGAATTTGGGAATTATGGGCCGGATTCGTTTTTTTCAAGCGCATAAGTATGTCCTTTCTTCAATCACTATAAGATTTGTTTTTCCTATTTTACAATAATTTCGTCAATTTGTCAAGATGTTTTTCAAGAAAATCCGTTTTTCGGCGTCCGTTTACCGCTATGGATCCGGATTTTTCCATCCGATCCGGATCGTTGCAGAAGACCGTTCCCGGCAGGCGGCTTGTTTCATATCTTTTTCAAAGTTTTTTGAAAGGGGTCAGGAAATCATCTGCGTCCTCACCCGTTCTCCCCCTCAAAAGCTGATGAGGTCGTTGAAGACTTTGATGGCATAGCTGTCGGTCATGCCCGATATGTAGTCCAGAATGGCGCCGTCGTAGACCTCCTGACTTTCCAGCCTGCCGAAAATCGGTTCGGTGTCGTAGTCGGGATGCTCATGGACGCTGCAGAACCGATCCAGCCAGTGGGCGAAGGAGTGCATCAGCTCCCCACTGCGTCGGGAGGGCGTGTTCAGCCGCTCAAAGGTATTTTCCCCGTCGTAGGCGGCGTGAAGGGTTTCGAAAATCTGGGTCAGCACCAGTTCGGAATAGCGTCCGAAGGGAATCAGCTCGGGATTTGCGTAGATGTTCCAGTAATTGAACCGCTTGATTTCGTCCATCCGCCGAAGGGCAGGCTCCGACAGGCAGATTCCGTCGGCAGGACTGCTGGTCATGCAGAGATCCCGCACAAAATCGTTCATCAGCACCGTAGTGTTCAGGGTCGAACTTCCCACGATGTCGCAGAGGTTCTGCCGATCGCCCTCGGACAAAATCCCCAGCCGCAGGGCATCCTCGATGTCCCGCCCCAGATAGGCGATCTTGTCGGCAATCTTCACCACACAGCCCTCCCATGTGGCGGGCTGGTACTGACCGGGGCTGGTAAAGTCGTACAGGTCGATCAGCTCCTCCCGGGGACGGATGCCGTTCTCGTCCACCTCGCCGCAGTGGGAGAGAATCCCGTCCCGAACGGCATAGGTCAGATTCAGGGGGCGGTGAATCCCCCGATCGTCCTCCAGAAGCTCCAGATAATCGGCAAAATACAGCCCGTTCTGCTCGTGCCAAAAGGCACGGTTCAGCTTCTCCTTGGACAGCCGATTGATGACCCGCTCCCCCTGATGCCCGAAGGGAGCGTGTCCCAGATCGTGGGCGGTGGCAATGGCACGGGTCAGATCCCGATTCAGCCCCAGATAGACCGCAATGGTCTCGCTGACCGACTCCACATGGGAGACATGTTCGATCCGGGTGCAGATGTGATCGTTGCCCACATTGTAGAAGACCTGGGTCTTGTGACGGAGCCGACGGTAGGCAAGCGAATGAAGCACACGGGTATAATCCCGCATAAAGGGGGTGCGGATGTCCCCTTCCCGCTCGTAAATCGGAAGCCGTCTCTCGATCAGTCGGGCATAATCGGGATGCCCGGGGATTGCGGCATGGTCTTTGAACTGCTGTTCCATGGCTTTTTCTCCTTTCGGAAAACAGGTTTTCGGGACTTTCTTTCCTTATTATACCAATCTCCGTCCGAAATTGCAACTGTTTTGAGTCAAATTTCGGAAAAGTTTCTGCTTTTTTCAAAAAAGCCTTGCCATTTACGGAGAAATATGCTAAAATACAAAGAGAACCGTTTTGTTTTCAGAAAGGAATACGCCATGAGTTCATTACTGCGCCTGCTTGTCTGTCTGTTTGCCCTGACTGCCCTGCTTGCGGGGTGCGGCAGTGGAGCGACCGAATCCGCCCGGTCGGATACCGAAGGAAGCACCTCTCTGACCGCCGTTACCGACACATCCGCCGTCCCATCATACAGGGACGGAACCATCTACAAGGGCGGCACCTTCGACGGCGTAGGATACGGAAAAAACGGCTCCATTCATCTGTCCGTCACCATAGACAACGACAAAATCATCGCCATTGAGCTGATCTCCCACAGCGATACCGACAGCTTCTTCGATCGCGCTTACGATTCCGTCACATCGGCACTGTTGGACAAGGTGAATCCCGACCTGTCGGAGGTTGACAGCGTCAGCGGAGCCACCCTGAGCAGTCAGGGGGTCATAGACGCCATCAAGGCCGCCCTGTACAAGGCAAGACTGTAATCACCACCGCCATCGGCTCTCTTTCAAGTGGCCTGTCCCGTCGCATACCGACAGCAGAACCACATCCGCCCCCGCCGTCTCATGAATCACCGCCGTCGGCGGCTCATACATGGGCCGATCGGCCCTTTCCGCCCGGATTTCCTGTGTCTGTTCCATCATTCATATTCCCCCTTTGTCGGTTTGTTTCCGAAGAGATTCTCGCCAAACATCGGGAAGAATATTCAATGGCAGGAAAAAATCCCCATGTGCGCCGTCCCTAAGCCCCGATTTTATCCCACAAGGAGGGTTTCCCATGCCGGGTCGGGCTACCGAAAAATATCCAAGAAATCAAGACAGAACTGTCAAGGAGTGAATATGATGTACACCATTCAGGATTTATACGACCTTTCCCACACGCTGGCCGCCGACTATCTGGCGTCCTTCACCTACCCATGGGAGGCGCTGGGCGGCATCAAAGAGATGATCCGCACGCTGGGGAAGTCCCTTCCCGCCGAGGAGTACGATGAAATTGCACCCGAGGTCTGGGTTCATCGGACGGCGACCGTGGCTCCCACCGCCTATCTGGGCGCCCCCTGCATCATCGGTGCGGGAACCGAGGTTCGTCACTGCGCCTTCATCCGGGGCTCCGCTCTGGTCGGAGCGGGCTGTGTGGTGGGCAACTCGGTAGAGCTGAAGAATGTGATTCTGTTCGACAGCGTCCAGACCCCCCATTACAACTATGTGGGCGACAGCATCCTGGGCTACAAATCCCACATGGGAGCCGGCTCCATCACCTCCAATGTGAAGTCGGACAAGAGCCTTGTGGTGGTGAAGTCGGACTCGGAGCTGATCGCCACCGGGCTGAAGAAGATGGGCGCCATGCTGGGCGACTATGTGGAGGTAGGGTGCAACAGCGTCCTGAATCCCGGAACCGTCATCGGCAGGCATTCCAACATCTATCCCCTGTCCCGCGTCCGCGGCGTCGTCCCGGCAGGCTCCATTTACAAAAATGCCGGAGAAATCGTGGAGAAAACCGAAAGATAGGGCGAAAAATTCCCCTTTTGAACAGCAGAAACGCACTTGTCCGGTCAAAATGTTCGGCAGGTGCGTTTTTTGTTTTAACAAAACGCACGCAAACCTTTAGAGGGCTTGCAGGGCGGTAAATATCCCAATTTCAGCGCTGGCTGTCAATGGGGGATCCGGTCATTCCATAGGGCGGGTGCTTGCTCCCGCCCTACATGGGATCATTTGCCTCTATCAAGCATCGGCATCATGAGGCAACGCCCGGAATCATCTTCATCTATCCCCCGAAGCGGTCGCATGGCACAAGGTGGGAGCCTGTACCCCGCTCTTTTCTTTTTATAAGTTTTTTAAAGGGGGTCCGGGGGATGCTTTTTTGAAAAAAAGCATCCCCCGGGATCATCATTCTGCTCCCCCATCCAATCCTTCAAAAAAATCCCGAATTTTCATTTTTCGATCACATTTCCTTAACCCAATCTAAAGATTCTCCGATTATACTGATCTCATACATCAATATATTTTATCCACAATGGATACAGAAAGGAAAGGTACATACAGTCATGAAAGGAAATATGATTCGAAACGCTATCATCAGCACCTGCCTGGCTGCCGGGATCCTGCTCTCCATGGCAGGCTGCGGCAGTTCCACGGGCATCAGCAGCGCCGAAATCAACGAGGACGGAGAACTGATTCTCAACTACGACAACGGCGACTATCAGAATCTGGGCGTTGTTGTAGGCAGGGACGGCGCAGACGGAAAGGACGGCACCGACGGTATCGACGGCGTGAACGGCGCTGACGGAGCCGACGGAGAAGACGGTAAGGACGGAGCAGACGGCTCTTCGGTCGGCGGCGTCACCGTCATCGGTTCGGTTGAGAACATCTCCGCCGCCACCGTGAAGGGTCTTCAAAGTTCGGTTCGGATTATCTGCAATTTCACACGGAAAAGCGGCTACGGCATGGGTTATTATCCGAGCATGGGCGGATCGTCCGCCTATACGCAGGAAGGTTCGGGGGTCATCTATAAGCTGGACAAATCCACCGGCGACGCTCTGATTCTCACCAACTATCATGTGGTTTACAGCGCATACGCCAATACCGAAAACAAAATCAGCGACAGCATTTCCCTGTACCTGTACGGCTCGGAAACCGAAGGCATGGAAATTCCCGCCGAATATGTGGGCGGCTCCATGTACTACGACATTGCCGTGCTGTCGGTCAAGGGCAGTGAACTGATGAAATCGGACTTCCCGCAGGAGGTGGAAATGGCGGACAGCGACAGCGTCAGCGTGGGTCAGCAGGCCATCGCCATCGGAAACCCCGAGGGAATGGGCATCTCCGCCACATACGGCGTGGTCAGCGTGGATTCCGAGTACATCACCATGACGGCGGCTGACGAGACGACCGCCGTATCCTTCCGGGTGATCCGCATTGACACGGCGGTCAACTCGGGCAACAGCGGCGGCGGACTCTTCGACACGGCAGGCCGACTGATCGGCATCGTCAACGCCAAGGTCAGCGACAGCAGCGTGGAGAACATCGGCTACGCCATCCCCGTCCCGGTGGTCCGTGGGGTTGCCGAGAACATCATCGACAACTGCTTTGAAAAAGAAGGGGAAAGCGTCCAACGGGCCATGCTCGGCATCACCGTCAAGACCGCCGACTCCCATGCTCTGCTGGATACCGAGACAGGCGAAATCCGCATTGAAGAAAGCGTATCGGTATACGCCGTTACATCGGGAAGCCTTGCGGACGGCGCTCTGAAGGAGGGCGACATTCTGAAATCGGTGACCGACGGAGAGCGCAGTGTCACGGTCACCAGGCAGTATCACATCATCGACTTTATGCTGGGCGTCCGTGTCGGCGATACCGTCAGCCTGACCGTCCTTCGGGACGGGCAGGAGATCACCATCGATCTGGTCATCACCGAGGGTTGCACGGTAAGCTACTGAGCATGTGCAATCGCACAAGTGACAATCACATAAAAAAATGAGAAAGTCGTTTGGGACTTCCCCATTTTTTGATCTGACCGCAGGCATGGACTCCCACCCCACGGATGTAAATTTTAGCGCCGGATAATCCGTAAAGCGTGAACACATGCCTCCCAGGCAGCACACTCCACACGCAAAATCCAACTGTCGGTTGGATCAACCTATCCTGCAAATCCCTTCCCTTTCCCCGAAAAATATGCTATACTGATTCCAACAAAATCGAAATCGGAGGTTTATCGAGATGAAGGAAAACATGGGGGCAATCATCAAGCGTCTGCGCAAGGAGCGCAATCTGACTCAGGAGGAGTTGGCAGAGATGCTGAATATCTCTTCTCAATCGGTATCAAAATGGGAAAACCAAACCAGTATGCCGGACATTTCCCAGATCGTGCCGCTTGCCAATTTGTTCGGCGTCAGCACCGATGTGCTGTTCGGTATGGCAAAAACAAACGATCGGGAAGAAGTGTGGAAAATCATCCGCAACGCCCAGAGCCTGCTCACCCGACCGCTGGACTGTGGTGGACTGACGAAAAAATACCATGCCTTGCAGGAAGGGCTGAAGCTGTACCCCAACAATACCCTGCTACTGATGGAATGCCTGGAAACCGGTCTTGCGCTGGCTTATCCGGAAAATGAGGTATACGACCCGGAGCATGGGGACGCCATTTATAGGGAATGTGTCCGGGAGGGCAATCTTCTGCTTTCCAACTCAACAGAGATCAACGATCTCCTCCGGACTCATATGATTCTGGTTTTGCTTCACGCTGCATACGGGAACTTTGCGCAGGCGAAAGTCCATGCCGAGCAGTTTCCGTGTCGGGCAGACCTGAACATTCATAAGATGTATGCCTACCTGGCGCACTGGCAGAAGGATACCGAAATGGAAGCTGCCAACTGCCAATATGGGCTTCTCTACCTGATGGAAGCCATAATCAATATGCTGACCCATCTTGGGAATGCTTATATCGCCCTTGAGAAGTATGATGACGCAGCCGTCGCTTTCGAAAGTGCGCTGAATGTGATCGGCATTTTCTTCGGGAAGGAAGAGGTTCTGCCGCCTTTTCACCACCGTGAAAACGGGGATATCTATGTCATGCTTGCCGACTCCTATCTGAAAGGAGGACGTCCCGACGACGCTCTGTCTTGTCTTGAAAAAATGACGGCATACGATATAGAGGAATGTGCAAAATTCAGTAAGGACTTGAAGGTGAAGTCTCCTCTTCTTCGGGATGTAAAGTTTGAGTTTTACCGCCTGTATATAGATAAGTGGCAGAAGTTGAAAACAAAGCTGACAGACGATCGGTTTGCCGCCCTTCGCGAGGTTCCACGGTATCGGCATCTGCTGAAAAAGGCGGAGTCTTTGGGCGAAAACATCTGAAGGGACGACCGACGGAGAACGCAGTGTCACGGTCACCAGGCAGTATCACATCATCGACTTTATGCTGGGCGTCCGTGTCGGCGATACCGTCAGCCTGACCGTCCTCCGGGACGGGCAGGAGATCACCGTCGATCTGGTCATCACCGAGGGTTGCACGGTAAGCTACTGACGCTTCCCCGACGGACCGTCCCATATCGGTTTTATGCACAGAAGTTATAAATCAAACCCGGCCCGATTTCTCTCATGTTCTTAGCGGAGAAACTCGCCAAAAAGGATCGGATATGAAGGCACTATTTCAAATACTCGCCATTCCATACAAATAGAAAAACGGCATACCGATATACTGCTCGGATTATGGGCTATGGCAATGGATTGCCGGAGGCGGAGAGAATATTGAATTGCATATCATCAAAACAACAAGATGAATGAACGATCAGCGCCAAGCCTCCCTTGTGCAAAGGGAGGTGGCACGCGAAGCGTGACGGAGGGATTGTCATGCAGAGGAAACACAATAAAGATATCGTCCCAACTGCTAAAATGCTATGAAAGAATATGACCAAAGAAGAAAGACACCTTTGGTATGATTTTTTACGCACATATCCCATCCGCTTTTTCGCCATATGGCAGAACAATCCCTCAGTCAGCTTCGCTGACAGCTCCCTTTACACAAG
>JBJDZJ010000026.1:0-4344 GCA_051867915.1 Eubacteriales bacterium | reverse complement strand
TGGACGAAAACTTTTGCGCAATTTGCTAATCACTTTAGCTTTTTCGACAAGCTGGAGAACCAGCCTAAAGGCTAGTTCTTTTTGCGATTCTTTTTCTCCCGCAGTTTTTCCCGAAGCTTTTCCTCCTGCGCTTTTTTGAACTCCAGATACTTGTTCAGATGCTCGCCCAGAGGACGGTCGGAGCGGAATGCAAAGACAAATCTCGCCTTCTCTTTCGCCAGCTCCTTATTGTGCTTGATGTGCGCCTTGAATTCCTCATAGCGGACCACGATCCGATTGTCCGCCGCAAACTTGCGGATCTTCACCACGATCTGCATGGAGTACCCGATGTCGATGGCGATAACGCCGAAGAAGAATCCCACAAAGAAGGAATAGGCAAGATTTCTGGACAGCCAATCCAGTCCGCTTAACACATGGGGATGCACCAGAAAATAGTAGGCGGCACCGCCGACTCCCCAGATCAGGGAAAACAGGGGGCAGATGATTCCCTGAATGTTTCCCCACCGTCCCGAATAGTCCCACAGCTTGATCCGCATTCCCTTGATGAAGATCAGACCCGCCACATACTCAATGGCGGTCATGACAACGGTCATCATCACCAGCCGCAAAACGATCTGCCAGGGGACCGACGGCACGAAATCCAGCGGAATCTTGCAGAGAAGGTACATTCCCGCAAGACCGAAGCCGTAAATGGGCAGATAGGGTCCCACCAGAAAACCCGGGTTGATCCAGCGGCGGTCGGGGTTGCTGTCCGACAGAAACTTTCGGAAAAACACTTCAAATACCCATCCGCCGACGCTTCCGACAAAAAACAGGGTGGCAAGTGTCAGAAATACATTCATATTGGAATTCCTTTCTATTGATGAATCATCGACGGAATCCATCCCCTTACACCGATGCCTTCTCGGGGATCGAAGACCGTTTTTTCGTTTTTTTGGTTGCACGCTCTCCCGTCCAGTCGGAGCGCAGGAAATAGATCAGCAAAACCAGTGCGCTTATAAACCAGGTGCAGGGATAGGTGGCGTACAGCACCGTGATATTATGGAAGTAATGCAGAATCAGGGGCATAACCGTGACCCTCAGACCGCACCAGCAGATTGCCATGGTATACATGGGGACTTTGGAATGTCCCGCCCCTCTCAGCACTCCCGCAATTGCGTGAGAGAAGGCAAGGAAAGCATAGAACCAGGACTCCAGACGCATCTGACGGACGCCGTACTCCACCACGGCAGGATCCTCGTCGATAAACATCCGGATCAGATAGGGGGCAAAGATCACCATCAGGATGCCGATGAGGGTTGCCATGGCGCAGGACAGAAGAACGCCGATTACGGCACCCTTTTTGGCACGGTCGGGACGGTTCGCTCCCAGATTCTGGGAAACGAAGGTGGACAGGGTCATACCGAAGCTGCCCGCCGGCATCAAGGCGAAACCCTCAACCTTGAAATAGGCTCCGCAACCCGCCATGGCTATGGTTCCGAAGGAGTTGATGGAGGACTGAATCACCACATTGGACAGCGAAACCAGACAGTTCTGGATTCCGCTGGGCATTCCGATGCGGATGATCTCGGACAGCTGCTTTTTGTAAATGCGAATCTGACCAAAACGCACCCGGTAGACCTCCTGATCGGTAAACAACCGATAGAGCACCAGCGTGCAGGATACCCCTTGGGAAATCACGGTTGCCAGTGCCGCACCCGACACGCCCATGCCGGGAACCAGCAGCAGGTCCAGCAGGATATTGGTGCAGACCGAGGCGATCAGATAGTAGAGAGGTCTTTTGGAGTCGCCCACGGCTCGGAGGATGCCGCTGCCGAAGTTATAGAGAATGGTGGTGGATATGCCGGCAAAATAGATTCGGAAATAGGACACCGACCGGGGAAATACATCGTCGGGAGTTCCCATGAGACGAAGAATAGACGGGGTCAGGAGCACGCCCAGAACCGTCAGAATGGCACAACTGACCAGAGCCGCCGCAAGGGTGGTGTGGACGGTTTTGGACATATCGTCATAATTTTTGGAGCCAAGATCCCCGGAAATCACCACGCCGGCGCCAAGAGCGATACCAAGGAACAGACTGTTCAAAAGGAAGATCAGCGATCCCGAGGAGGTTACCGCCGCCAGTGCCTCCTTGCCCACGATCTTTCCCACGATGATGGAATCGGCGGTATTATATAGCTGTTGGAAGAGATTGCCAAGCAGCAGAGGCAGCGTAAAACAGAGCAGATTCTTGGTAACCGATCCTTGGGTCATCAGATTGGTATGTGAAGTCTTCATTTTCATCCTTTATTTGCTCGTTTTCATGGCAAAAACGGCATTTTTTTACCTCAAGACCTTGCTTTATACGAGAAATGGGTCTTCGACTGACATTGGAACGGTATTCATTTCAGATGCAAAATCATTATAGCACGAATTTGGAAAAGGTCAAGGGATTTGGCAAAAAAAAGACGGGAGAGTCTTGAAATCGCTTTCGAAATGTGATACAATAAATGAAAATCGGATCATTTCATCAGGAGAATCTATGGATATTCAGAAAAGCCTTTGTGAAGAGTTCAAACTCACCGACGAAATCGTCGGAAATATCATTTCGCTGATTGACGAGGGGAACACCATCCCCTTTATTGCCAGATACCGCAAGGAGAAGACCGGTTCGCTGGACGATCAGGTTCTGCGCTCCTTTGACGAGCGTCTGACCTACCTCCGGGGGATGGAGGAACAGAAGGAGAAGATCATCCGCACCGTCACCGAACAGGGTGCCATGACCGACTCTCTTGCCGCCGCACTGGAGGCGGCAAAGACCCTCACCGAGCTGGACGACCTCTACCGCCCCTACCGTCCCAAGAGAAAGACCCGTGCCTCGGTGGCAAAGGCGAAGGGGCTTTCCCCTCTCGCCGATCTGCTCTACGAGCAAAGTCGCAAATCGAAGACGCCCGAGGAACTTGCCGCCGATTTTGTCAACGAGGAATTGGGAGTTTCCACCGTGGAGGACGCACTGGCAGGTGCTTCCGACATTCTCGCCGAGATGATTTCGGACGATCCCGAGGTCAGAAAGCGGGTGCGCTATGTCTGCTTCATGAACGGAAGTCTGGTGGCAGAAGGGGCAAAGGAGGATCTGGGGGTCTACGAGACCTACCGTGCCTTCACCTCACCCATCAGCCGTATCCAGGGGCATCAGGTTCTCGCCATCAACCGGGGAGAGCGGGAGGATTTCCTCAAGGTTCACATCGACTTTGACTCGGGGCGTGCCCTTTCCATTATCGGTTCCATCCACATCAAGGAGGGTTCCCCCACCACCGGGATCGTGAAGAATGCCGCCGCAGACGCCTGGGACCGTCTGATCTTCCCCTCCATCGAGCGGGACATCCGAAACGAGCTGACCGAAAAGGCAAGCGACGATGCCATCAAGGTCTTTTCCGTCAATCTCCGTCAGCTTCTGATGCAGCCTCCCGTCAAAAACAGGGTCACGCTGGGTCTGGACCCCGGCTATCGGATGGGCTGTAAATGTGCGGTGGTGGACCCCACAGGCAAGGTACTGGACACCGGCGTGATCTTCCCCGTCCCCGAATTCAAGCGGGTGGAGCAGGCCAAGGCGTTGGTCCGGGGCTGGATCAAAAAACACGGCGTTCAGCTGATCGCCATCGGCAACGGCACCGCCTCCCACGAGACAGAGGTCTTCGCCGCCGACATGGTGAAGGAATTCCCCGGTGTCTCCTACATGGTGGTCAGTGAGGCGGGTGCGTCGGTCTACTCGGCTTCCCCTCTTGCCGCAAAGGAATTCCCCGATTTTGATGTCAATCTCCGTTCGGCGGTATCCATTGCCAGACGGTTGCAGGACCCTCTCGCCGAACTGGTCAAGATCGACCCCAAAGCCATCGGCGTGGGGCAATACCAGCACGATCTGCCGCAAAGTCACCTTTCCGCCGCTCTGGACGGAGTGGTGGAGGACTGCGTCAATGCGGTGGGCGTGGATCTGAACACGGCATCCGCTCCCCTGCTTTCCCGGATTGCGGGAATCAGCAGTACGGTTGCCTCCAACATCGTCACCTATCGGGAAGAAAACGGTGCCTTTACCTCCCGTGCCGCACTGAAGAAGGTCCCAAAGCTGGGACCCAAAGCCTTTGAGCAGTGTGCAGGATTTCTGCGGGTTGCCGAATCGAAGAATGTTCTGGACCGCACCGGTGTCCATCCCGAAAGTTATCCTGCCGCCGAGGGACTTCTGTCGGTCTGCGGATTCTCCGACGGCGATGTGAAAAAGGGCAAAATCGACGGACTGTCGGCAAAAGTGGACGAAATCGGCGGAAAGGTGCTGGCATATCGGCTGGGCATCGGACTGCCCACCCTTCT
>JBJDZJ010000025.1:0-22563 GCA_051867915.1 Eubacteriales bacterium | reverse complement strand
TGGAAGGTGTCACATCCACTTCCAGGGTATAATCACCCCAGTTGGCATCACCGTATGTGATCTTTCCGCTGCCGGCAGCGGACATGAGCAGTGTTCCGTTCTTCGCTGCCCAGTTTCCGTCTTTATAAACGGGGGTGCCTGCGCCGCTGTTGAAATCCACGCTCAGGGAGGCCTCTTCACTGCCGAAGACCAGATTGAATTCGGTGAATCCGCCCGATCCGGATACAATTTCAATGGAGACGGTGTGCTGACCCTTGGTCAGACTGATTCCTCTCTGAACCCCGGTCGACAGTTTGGTGCTTTCGGACAGATCAAATTCGGTGACAGCCTCGCCGTCCACATAAACCCGGATCCGCATTCCTCCGCTGCCTTCGTCGGTGAAATAGCGTGCCGACAGATCATAGGTTCCTTTATGGGAAGCCATAATCCGATAGTTCAGAATATTACCCTGGGTCACGGTAACGGCGTTGGACTTGCTGATGACCGTCTCGCCGAAGTCGCCTACGGTATAGCTATTTGCGGGGATCAGACCGTTCACTTTGTTGACGCTCTTATAATCATCAGACGATCCGGAACCGCCGACGCCGTTGGTGCCGCCGATAAAGCCGAAGGAGGCATTTCCACCCTCGGTCCGATAGCCGATCTTTCCGCCGCCCAGCGTACTTTCGATCGAGCAGAGGAGCCGATCGTTCATGTAGAAGGTGTAGGTCGTTCCCTTGCGCTCAACCTGAAGGGACTGAATGCAGTCGAACTTCGCATCCTCGTTGAAAGAACGGATCATGCCGACTTCCTTGACCGTGGCGCTTCCGTCGACGGTTAGGGTAATGATGACATTCTGACTTGCGGGATCAAACATCACCGACCCGTAATTGTTCTCGTCGGTATAACTGAACAGTGCGCCTGCTTTTGCACCGCTTGAAATGTTTGCCGTATTGAATTCGGCAGTATAGTTGCCGTCAAGCGTTGCATCGGAAAGCAAGGATGAGCCGTCCGTCAGGTACAGATAGCCGTCGCCGCTGCCCAAAGAGCCGTTCAGAGTCCAGCCCTTGGGAACCTCATTGGTTTGCAGATATGAATACAGATCGGGAAGCGAAGGTGCCTGCTGAGCCACGGTCGTGGGACCCATGACCGACATACCGGTTCCGTTGAAGACCAGACGGTCGATATTGACGCTACGCTGAGAGCCGCTTTGTTCCACCGAGTGATAGGCGATATAGTAGCTGTCCAGATCGGGGCCCTTTACGGTAGAGCTGTGTCCGATGCTGTGAATGGCGTCAATGGTGCTGATCAGCAGAGGTCCGCTATCGGATGCCGTGAATCTTCGGGGAGTACCGCTGCTGACGGCATAGTTAATCCGATAGCTTCGGGACAAATAGTGGTTTCCTGTATAGGTAAGGTAATAGTACCCATCGTGATAAATCACCATGGGGCCCTCAGTCCATCCGTTCAGAGTGGCGGCGGAAAGGTCTCCGAGCCAGGACATGGAAGTGGGGCTGGACATCTGATAGGAGTCGATGTCGTTTCCGCCTGCGGTATAGAAATACCATTTTCCGTCGTTGTCAATGAAAACCGATCCGTCTATGGACATTCCGAGATTGCCGGATGCCACCTTGAAGGGTCCGGTAGGGGATTCACTGGTCAGCACATAATGGCCGCCACCGGAGGGAGAGGTATACATATAGAACATTCCGTTATAGTAGTATACTTCGGGAGCATACGCATTCTTTGTGATATTCTTGTCCTGGCAGACCGTACCCACCCAGTCCCAGTGAACCAGATCATCCGAGGTCCAGCAGTTGACTCCGGTTGCAGTAGTATACAGATAGTACTTTCCGTTGTAGCGCATGACAAAGGGGTCTCCGAGATCGGAGCCGAGCAATGAACTGTTGACAACGGGGTTCTTGTAGGTGCTGATCTTTTCCACTTCCCGCAGATCGAGTTCATTGTTCAAGACCGGGGAAGCCGGATCATCGCCACCCGAAGTGGAGCCGGTGGTTGTGGTGTTGTTTCCCTTTGTGCAGGCGGTAACGCCGATCAGCATACAACCGGCAAGCAGGGCGGACAGGATTTTTTTCATCATTTTCTCTCCTTTTGGATGTTTGGATTTCTGTAAGTTCAAAATACGGAGGTGTTGTTTTCGTGGCACCTCCTGTAATACCGAAAAAGCCGTATATCTGTTCATGATTGTTTGATTCATTGGCATCAAATACCCATACGGCAAGCATTGCCGGAGGTATTGGTATGAGTATATTTTGATTATAGCAGGTTGCACAGATTTTGTCAAGTACAAATGATTAAAAATCGTCAATTTCACATTATTTTTTTCGAAATTCTACACCGCCTATTTCAAAAAAAACAACATACAACGCGCCAAACGGTCAAGGCAGAAACGGTGGTTGCCGCAAATAATCATTTGCGGTAACCACCGATAAGAAAGAAAGCACCCGGATGTTTCCACTTATACCTGACCGGTCATATGTTCTTCCAAAATACCCTTTAAAGCACTCATAGAACTTGTATGAGAGCGGGCAATCCGCACCTTCCGCCCCTTCGTCTCACTCAGTACGCAGCGTATCATCTTGTGGGAAACGGTATCAGTAAACAATACGAGCAGATCCGGCGTTCCGATATCCTTTAGCCCACCCGACATTTTCGGATATACCTTTGCTTTACATTTATACTCGCTGCACAGATTTTTATATTGACGGATCATACATTCGTTTCCACCGACAATTACAACACTCATTCAGATTCTCCTTTCAATTGTTACTCCGCACCTTTCAGCGCTTCCACCATATTGATTTTCCTGTTTTTCCCTGCCACCATAAGACTGACAATCAAAGACATTCCCACAGTCAGCAGAATGCTCACAAGATAAGTGAAGAGATCAATAACCGTCTTCATTTCATATTCCGATGCAAGCGCATGAATCAAATAGTCCAGAACCGTAGCCCCAAGCGGAATACCGATCACCACACCGATCAGCGAAATCCACAGATTCTGCCCTGTCAACAGGACGCCAATTTTTTGATCTTTGAAGCCTACCACCTTCAATGTTGCCATCTCACGATAACGCTCAGTATAACTCATAACGCCGAGGTTGTACAGCACTACAACGCCCAACACAACAGCGGCAATAATCAGAATCAGGATCATCAGATTCATAAGCTCCAGAAAACTGTCAAAGGAATCTACAATAGACTGCTTGGACTGCACGCCTGCGATCGAACTGTCAGGTGTAATATCGGCTTTTACGGTCTGCGTATAAATGGCATTCACGGTATACAAAAGCCCGAGAGTGTCGGCATATTCCGGAGAGATCACCATATTTTCAGATACCGAACGGATCATGCCCGCAACCTTCAAAGTGTAGGTTTCATCCGAACCGTAGGGACTGACGGTGAAAGTATCCCCTTCAGAAAGGTCAAATTCTTCTGCCAAACGCATACACAGATACACACCGTCGTCTTTGATCTCCACAAAACGGTTGTTTTCATCAGGGAAACGAACCAAATCACCCGGCGTATGATACACATCAAGAGACACTGCTTTTTCCTCTATCTGCACAGCGACCGACGCACTGTAATCGCCGTTGTATTTTTCAATCAACTCATCGGTTTGTTCTTTCGTAGTTTGCTCAGACAGATTAATGCGGGAGCTGTAACGGATTGCATCATCATAATACATATCCAGAAATGCATCCATAGTATCGCCCATTCCAAGCGCCGCCACAATAATAACCGCGCACCCCACAACACCGATCAGACTCATCAGGGTTCTGGATTTATGCCTCATACTGTCACGCAGATTCCATCTTGTTCCAAAACCGAGCTTTTCCCATAGCGCCGTTTTTTCCAGTAAAAACTTTTTCATTTTTTTCGGCGCATACGGGCGGAGTGCATCCGCCGCAGTACCTTTCAGCATCTGCCGCACAGACAGAAAACCTATCAATGTCAAGAGTATGAGAATCGCCGCCATAGTCACAATGCAAAACCATGGCAGATACATCTTCCACTGCGGTATGTCAATGTAAGTGGCCATCATACCGTCAGGATTCAGAATCAGCCATCCGATAAGATACCCGAGAGCAATGCCGATCAGCATTCCCATAAGCCCGATCATAAAAGCATAGGAGGTATAGTGGCACAGAATCCGTTTATCTTTGAAGCCAAGTGCTTTCAGTGTGCCGATCTGCGTTTTTTCCTTTGCAGTCAAACGATGCATTGTAGTAACCATAGTAAGAACCGCAATCAGAAGAAACAGAACCGGGAGAACGGTTCCCATTGTCTTCCCTTCCTCAATTTCACCCTGCGGTCCTGCATAGGAGATATTCTCATCCCTTGTGAGGATCATCATCGTTGTATTAAAAGCCTTATCGACCTTGTCCGTAAATTCCTTTTTATCAAGGTCGGACAGAACATTGATCTGCGGGTTGAATTCCAATCCCGCCGTTTCTTTGTACATAACGGGAGAAATATAGGCAAAACCGTGAGTTTCAAAGTCGGGCATAAGCTGCGTTTCGTCACGGACGCACACCATATGTTCTCCCGATTTTATAATCCCTTTGACAATACCTTTGAACTCAATATTCTTATATACTAAGGTAAGAGAGTCACCGAGAGTTAGTCCGTTTACAGCAGCATATCTGTCGGAAAGCCAAATTCCGTCGGCGCTTTTTTCATCATATGCTTCGCCGCTCATAATCAGAAAACCGGAAACATCGGCGTTTTCCGTTACTGTAAGAGCCAGCGTATCCCCGCTTTTCTCCTTCACATCTGCCTGAACCGAAAGATAACGGGCAGCTCTGTCAACGCCGTCAAGTTCGGATATTATTTTGGCGTCTTCTTCGGAAAATCCCCCTTCGGAGATCATCCGATAGTCCGCGAAGCTTGTCGCCTCCAAAAACGAATCGGTATTCTTTTCAACGCTGACCCATTCCATATTGAAGCCGATAAAAATCCCGATACCCAGGGAGATCATGATCATCATGGAAATAAACTGCGCCTTATACAATCCCATGGTTCTCCATAATTTACGAAACAACATATCACCACTCCACTTCATCGGCGCTCAAAGGGTTCGGCTGATCCTCCATAGACTGTATTTTTCCGTTTTTCACCCGAATCACGAGATCTGCCATCTTTGCAATGCTTTGATTATGAGTCACAATTACAATGGTTTTTCCATAGCTTCTTGCCATGGACAAAAGAAGCTTCAGCACAAGTACGCCGGTTTCAGAGTCGAGAGCGCCGGTTGGCTCGTCGCACAGGAGAATCTTCGGGTTCTTCGCAAGCGCGCGGGCAATGGAAACACGCTGCTGTTCGCCGCCGGAAAGCTCAGAAGGAAAATGGTTCAGGTGATCGGAAAGTCCAACCTCCTCCAACATTTTTTCGGGAGACAACGCATTCGGCGCGATTCCCCTGACAAGAGCAACATTTTCCTTCACGGTGAGCGTAGGAACAAGGTTATAGAACTGAAATACAAATCCGACTGTAGCTGCTCTGTATTCCGCAAGCTCGTTATTGGAAAGAGTCGAAATGTCCTTTCCCAGCACAAAGATTTTACCGCTTGTCGGACTGTCAAGCCCACCGAGCAAATTTAGCAAGGTGCTTTTTCCGGCGCCGGAAGGACCGAGAATCACAACGAACTTGCCCTCATCAAGCGAAAAATTCACCCCATCTAATGCTTTCAGTTCATGGTCGCCGCTGGTATAGATCCGGCTGACATTTTGAAATTCAACAATGGGCATATATTTTACCTCCTGTAAAACTCCCGTGTTATAGTTAGTTATAACTAACTTATATTATATCCGCTCGCAATCCTTTTGTCAATAGATTTTTTTGATTTTTCGGAGTTGTATTTCAATTTCGGCAGATAGCCCATTCATATTAGTGAAAAGCACTTACGAGTTATAAAAAATGTACGAAGCAATAACTCAACAAGATCATAGAACGCCGAGGGGCTTTGACCCCTCGGCGTTCTTTTCATGCAGATTTTTATTGCTCCTTCATGTAAACCTTATTCATTCTCCTGATAGGAAATCATGGGCTTTTCGTCCTGATGCTTGATCTCACGGTTGATGTAGTTTTTGGTAATCTTCAATACCAGCGGGAAGAGCGCCAGAACGCCGATCAGGTTGGGGATCATCATCAGTCCGTTGAAGGTATCGGACAGATCCCATGCAAGACCGCCTTCCATTACCGCACCGGAAATGATCATTACTACGAAGATCACCCGGTAGACCTTCGTACCTTTGTGACCGAACAGGTATTCAACCGCCTTTGTGCCGTACTGGGACCAGCCGAGCACGGTGGTAAAGGCGAAGAAGAGCATGGCAATGGCGATAAACCATGTACCTGCCGCACCGAACTGCTGACCGAATGCCTGGGAAACCAGCGTGTCGCCGTTGGCACCCTCCACGGGCGCTCCGGTAGTCAGATCAATGAATCCGGTAGAGAGAACAACGATGGCTGTCATGGTGCAGACCACAAAGGTGTCCAGAAATACCTCGAAAATGCCCCACATACCCTGCTTGACAGGCTCCTTTACGCTGGAGGAAGAGTGAACCATAACCGAAGAACCCAGACCTGCCTCATTGGAGAATACGCCTCTCTTGAAGCCCTGAGTCATGGTTTTCTGAATCAGCACGCCGATGCCGCCGCCCAGCACGGCAGTAGGCTTGAAGGCGAACTTAAAGATGGCGGTGAACATGGCGCCGACCTGGCTGATGTTCATCATGAAAATGATGAGTGCGCCAATGACATAGGCAACCGCCATAAACGGAACCACGATTTCGGCAAATTTCGCAATTCTGCGCAGTCCGCCGATGATGATGAGGGCGGCGACAATCATCAGAGCGGCACCGATCAGCAGGTGAATCATATCAATCTTGGTGCCGGGTATGGTACCGAGGGACACATTTGAGAAGAATGCAGCGTCCATATTCAGAACAATCTTGTTGATCTGTGCCATGTTGCCGATACCGAAGGAGGCGAGAACGGCAAAGCATGCAAAGAGAATTGCCAGAATGGAGGCAATATGCTTAAAACCCTTCTTTTTGCCCAGTCCGTCCTTCAGGTAGTACATGGGACCGCCCGACCATTCGCCGTCCTTGTTCTTGCGGCGGAAGTAGATGCCCAGTACATTTTCCGAAAAGTTGGTCATCATACCGAAGAAGGCGGCAAACCACATCCAGAATACCGCACCGGGACCGCCCGTTACGATGGCGGCAGCGACGCCGGCGATGTTGCCGGTACCGATGGTGGCGGCAAGGGCTGCGCAAAGCGCCTGAAACTGGGAAATGGCTTTCTTATCGGTGCTGGTTCTGGAACTGCTGCCCTTTTTGAAGATGCTGGCAATGGTGTTCTTCCACCAGTGTCTGAGGTGACTGATCTGAAATACCTTGGTTCCGACGGTCAGCAGGATGCCGGTACCGATCAGAAGAATGAGTCCGGGCAGACCCCAGACAGCATTGTTGATCGCATCGTTGATCGACGCGATCGTGTCGAGAAACTTTTCCATGTTTTCCTCCGTAAAAAAATTTGGCGAATCGCGCAAAACGGTTCGCCAAAAAAACACAGTCTGTCAAAACAGATGATCTTTGTCCTTTTGCCTGAGAGTTTACGCGTTTGTACGCTTGCACCTTCGGCCCCCATCCATAAATGGGCGTCTCCAAAGCTCCATCGGCATACAGTCCTCATCCTTGCGGACACCTGAGAGCGTTACTCCTTCGGCTGTGAAATCTGAACGGATTCAGATTTGCATTTTCCTGTATGCGTCATCGGAATGCTATTCAATTGTGAAAGTGGGTTGATTCGCTGTTTGCGCTATTATACCATAAAGTTTTTCAAATTGCAATATGAAAATCGAAATTTATGAAAAATTTTTTCGAATTTTTGAAAAGAATTGAATTTTTTTCGAATCCTTCCGATTGCGGTCGGTCGTGAGGAATTGAAAAGGATCCAAAACCGTCAAGTCAACATTTCCTTGACCTCCAAACAACGAATTGATTGTTGATTTTTTCAATAGGATCTGTTATACTGGTATCACACCGGTGAATAAAGTATGGGAGGAAAACCACATGCAAATCAAACTCGGCGAAAAAATCAAAGAGTTACGCAAACGGGACGGAAGAAAGCAGGAAGACCTTGCCATTGCTCTCGGCGTTACCAATCAGGCGGTTTCACGATGGGAAGCCAACGGCGGATACCCTGACATGGAAATGATTCCGGCGATCGCAAATTATTTCCATATCACGATAGACGAGCTTTTCGGATATGACAATGATCGGGAGATAAAACTGAAGTCCTATCTGGATCAGGCAGATGAGATGCTCGGCAAATCCGAAGATATAACGCCCTGCGTTGAACTTCTTCGGAATGCACTTTCGGAATTTCCGTCTGAATGGCGGCTTCAGTACCGTCTTGCGGATTCTCTGATAACGATGGGATGTCAGAGAATATGCGGAAGGACTGCGGAAGGATGCGACTATACGCAGAAAGACATCGCATATAACGTTCAAAATGAGTACCGGAAAGAAGCAATCTCTTTATATGAAGAAGTGTTGAAAAAGGAAATTGACAATGCCTACCGTATTTCAGCGACGATCTCCCTTGTTACGCTTTATTACACGATGGGAGATTTCGAAAACGCAGAAAGGACGGCTCTTTCCCAATCGCCCGTAAGGATCAGCAAAGAGGTTCTTCTTGCAAGTGCGGCAGATGGCGAAAAAGGTGACCGATACCAAGGAGAAGCCATTCTGTCTTTGATGCACGAATTGAGCCATGTGATTCAGAATTCCGTTATGTCAAAGGCTTCGCTTTCCCATTCACAGGCGGGTCTTGACAAGCTGCTCGCCGTTATACGGTTATATGAAAGCATCGTAGACGACGGCAATTACGGGAAGTTCCACAGCGACTTGTGTATGCTGTATCTGAGATGTTCTGCGGTAGCCATTTGTCTGAATGATTCTGAACTTGCCTTGAAGTATTTTGAGATTGCATGGGACCATTTCACAAAATTCAAGCAAGAACGGAAAAATTTTCAGTTTACGGCGCCATTGGTCAGCAAAGTAAAGGATACCGAGATCGGCGTGGTTCTGCTGAACCGTGATATTTTTGAGCTTTATTTGAAAGCTCTGCCCACGGAATTTGCGGATACCATAAGAACCAATCCCAAGTACTCTTCGATTTTTGCCCAATAATCACTCCATAAGAAAAGCAGAGACTCCGACCGATCGGTCGGAGCCTCTGCTTATTGTTGTACGGGAAGAAAAACAGAAAATCCGCAAAACCACGGTTTGATGAAACTGATGAATGAATCAGTAACGGAAATTCCTGTGTCGGTCCACACGGTATTTGAATACCTCCAAATGCCGAAAATCTGCGGGATCAAAATCCCTCTGTTCGGTGTTGCATTCCAGCATCACCCTTTTTAGCGTCCTGCATTCGTTGAGCGGCGACAAGGAACGAACAACATATTTTTGATCCGTATTGCTGAACAACAGAAGTTCTTCCAGGGCAGGCGCCTTGGCAATGGGCGAAAGGTCGTACACCATGTTTTTGCTTTCGGAGATGAAAATTCCCTTCAATCCTATATTTTGAGACATATCCCAAAGCTGTTTGGCCATGCGGAAATTATAAAACAAAAGATACTCCACATTTTTCAGACAGGACAGTGCAGACAGATCTCTCACTTTAGAGTTCTGAAAGAAATAGATGGAAGCATATTGATCTGCATATTCTCTGACAAACAGGTCAAACTCCTCCTGCGTCAGACAGCTGACCTGTATATGCTTTACCGATTTATGATATTGCATTTCCTTTTCCATGTCAGCATAATGGGTCCTTGGGCTTTGCGAAAAAGAGATGGTTTCTTCTGCCGTATATGCTCGCCCGGAATACAGATGGGTGTCGAACTCGCTCATGATACAATCTCCCTATTCTATGATATATGCTTCGCGATATGATATACTTTCTACGCAAGCATGATATAATACCCGTTTCCTTCATACGCGAAGCGTATATCATCTGCGAAGCAGATATCATACCGTCAGGTATATCATCCGTTTCCGAAGGGACCGGATATCATTAAATAACGCAATGCCTTGAACTCTTTGCTGTATGTCTTTTTCATTGTATATAAAACAATAATCCATTCTGCTTAAAGAATGAATTTTTGTTTGTCAATGAATGACCAAACGGAGCAGAATTGAGGTAAGAACGGCCCAAAGTACACCACGAAGACCCGCCCGATAAATTGATATTAACTGCGATCAACCGTTGGGCATTGTTTGTTGTTTCCCGTATTTTTCTTTCATTTCTTCCGTATGAGCATGAAAAATTTCCAGTGCCCGTGTCTGGATTGTCGAAAGATTCGTTTGATCAGCAGATGCAAACTCTGTTTTGAGTCGAGCAGAAGCTATCGCATGACTGTCGTTCGTTCTGCTTTCATCCGCTTCCGATAAAAACTTTTGCAGCAATCCCACATTATCGGAATAACAGAGCTCAACAAGTTTTGCCCGGTATTCCAGCTCCGAGGGTGTGATTCCCGGGAATTGTTTCATATCTTCTGTATGCTGTGCTTCGTGCTTCAGAAGTGATATGCGAAACTTCTCGCTTTCGAAATCATATGCCTGCTCAATACAGTTGATCGTGCCATCCGGAGAAGCCCAGCCCCCCGTACCGTACATTCCGAAAGTCAGATAATCCATCCAGCTGCGAAATACAAAACCTTTGAGAATATTGACAGTATATTCCGCAGTTCCTCCCGGCAACTCGACACTGTAGACAGTTGGAACGGTATCCCGCCAGATATATGGACCGTAATAACCCTGGGTTTTCCCGAAAAGTGCATGGTAGCCGTTCTGTTCAAAAACCGATTTGAGTTGTTCAGCAAGAAGATCTTCATCTGCATTCGGCATGTCCAGAATTGCTTTCAGCTGTGACAGCAGTTTGCATGCAGACTCTTCCTCTGATACCCCGCAATAAAAAACATCACGAAAATAAACCTGATACGAAAGCAATATGTTGTTGAGCAAGTCCGGCAGCTTAAATGTGCGGTATTCACAATTTTCAAATATTGCGACATAAGCAGGAAGAATGTCATTAAATTCCTCGTGATTGCGCATGTATTCAATGGCGCCTTTCATGTCTCCATTCAAGAAAAATTGGCGGATTTGCATGCCTGTTTCCTCCCTCAACAAATTTCAGTTTAATAAACTCAGTGTATCATAAATCCGTGAATGTCTCAACTATGAAAAAGAGAAACCTCTCTTATCTTGATAGACAAAAGAGGTTTTCGTGGCGCGCCCGGAGGGATTCGAACCCACGACCTACCGGTTCGTAGCCGGGCACTCTATCCACTGAGCTACGGGCGCATATTGAGGCACTTATCAAGTGTCTGCACCCCTTTTTCGGGTGCCTCATTATGATACCACAAAGCTTTGGATTTGTCAAGGGGTTTTTGAAATTTTTTCTTCTTTCTTCCGATTATTTTTTCGGCGGACATCATACATATTCCCTGCGCCGTTTGACGGTTCGAAGAGCCAGCCACAAAAGAGCCAGCAGAACCACCGGAATCCCTACCGCAAGGGATAGAAGCAGATAGGTCCTGCTATTGGAGTCCTCAAATCCGGTGGGAATCTGATATCGTCCCGCATATTCCATCGCCAGAGCATTTTCCGAGCAGTCCAGCGTCAGCGATTCACAGCCGAGGAAGGCATCGTCACCGATGGCTGTACAGCCGGAAGGTATTTTCAACTTTGAAAGTCGGGTGCATCCGTTAAAGGCATCCTCGCCGACGGTCCGAAGGCTATCCGGAAGGTTGATCTTTTTCAGATAATTACACTTTTCAAAAGCCGATCTGCCGATCTCCTCAAGCCCTTCGCTCAGCGTCACCGATTGCAGTGAATTGCATCCATAGAAGGCTCCCTCGCCGATGACACGGACGGTAGACGGGACCGTGACACTTTTCAGACTGTCCAGATATGCAAAGGCATTGGGGTAGATTGCGCTGACCGTTTTCCCTTCGACTGTTTCCGGAATTTCCAGTTTGGACGGAGACCCGGTATATCCCTCCACTGCGACAGTCCCGTCGGACAGTTCCTGATAGGTAAAACGGGCGTCCAGATCGTCCCCGAACTTCAGGACGATCAAAAAGAAAACCACGGCAAAGAGCAGGACTGCCCCCAACAAAAACAGACGGTGCAAAAACAGGTTTTTTTGGTCGTTCATAACCCGGTCCTCCCTATATTCCCAAGTATCCGGCATTTTCTTTATCATACCGTTCAAAAGCTCCCGAAAATCCGGCGGTTTTGCTCTGCAATCCAACGAAATAAACCGTCGGGGCGGATTTCAGTCGCTCCGTATGTCAACACATACTTCATGTGGTATTATATCACATTTGCACCTGTTTGTAAAGAGGCAAAATGTAAACATATTTTCACCAAAACAAGGGCATACTTCCGATAATACGGTCGCAAAGGATGGATGTCAACATGGAAAAGCTCACCGGAGACTTTGAAAAGGATGCTGCCGCCTTCGACAAGCTGGTTGGATTCGGAAGCTGCTTTGATCTCAAGAAGCGTCCCATTGAGGTAGGAGGCAAAAAGGGCTACTTCTGGTATGCCAGTTCCCTTGCCAACGATCTTCTGATCGAGCAGATGCTCTCCCACTATCTGTTACTGAAGGGCGAACTGCCCGATTCGGCGGAAATGTTCCGCACCTCTGCGGTTCCTGCCGGGGATGTGACACTTGTGGAAGATCTGTCTGCCGGAGCAGACGAGGTTCTCTCCGGCAATTCCGCACTGATGATAGAAGGAATGGATCGGATGATCGTCACCGACACCAAGTCGGTCCCCTCCAGAGGGGTGGGCGAGCCGGAAAGCGACAAGGTTCTCAGAGGCTCCCGGGACGGTTTTGTGGAAAATCTCATCGAAAATGTGGCGATTCTGAGGCGCAGGCTCTGTGTGCAGGGTTTACGAATTCAGAAATTTTCCGTGGGCAACCGTGCCAAATCCAATGTGGCGCTTCTGTCCATCGACGGGCTGGCAGACGATCAATATGTGAAAAAACTGGCGGACAAGCTGTCCTCCATCCAAACCGATTCGCTGACCATGGGTCAGGAATCCCTTGCAGAATGTCTGCTCCACAAGGCGTGGTACAATCCCTTTCCGAAATTCCGTTACACCGAACGGCCGGACGCTGTCTCTGCCATGCTTCTGGAAGGCAGCGTCGCCATTCTTTGCGACAACTCTCCGCAGGCGATGATTCTTCCCACCGCCATCTTCGATTTTTTGCAGGAATCCGACGATTTCTACTTTCCTCCCCTTGTGGGCGGTTATCTGCGGATATTGAGAATGACGGTCTTTCTGATCGCCCTGCTGCTGACCCCCACATGGTATCTGCTGACCATGCACCCGGAATGGGTTCCGAAGGTCTTTTCCTTTATTCTGATCGAAGACCGGGGGTATTTGCCCATTCTGGTTCAGCTGCTTTTGGTGGAATTCACCATTGACGGACTGAAACTGGCGTCCATGAACACGCCCGATGTACTGTCCGGTTCCCTGTCCATTGTGGCGGGGCTGATTATCGGCGATTTTGCCATCGAAGTGGGATGGCTGGTGCCGGAAGTCATCCTCTATATGGCATTTGCCGCCATGGCCAACTTCACCCAGCCCTCCTACGAGCTTGGGTACGCTTTCAAATTTATGCGGATTCTGCTTCTGATTCTGACCGCCCTCTTTGACTGGGTCGGATTTGTGGCAGGGCTGATCCTCATTGTCCTCTTTATCAGCCTGAACAAAACCCCGGACGGCAGTCGGAGCTATCTCTATCCCCTGATTCCATGGAACGGAAGGGCGCTTTTGCGGCAATTTATCCGCGTCAGCAAGAAAAACAGTCAAAAACCATAAATCCGACCTGCATATTTATGCAATATTTGTGACTTATTTTTCAAAAAAATACCGCCTATTCCCCTTTACAAATCGAAGATTTCATGGTATAATATGTTAAATACCGACTTGATGCCCCGTTTTTATATTCGGATGACAGCCCCAAGTCCGTATTTTTCTATCAGAAAACGCAAAGGATGATGCCCGATGACAACCAAAAAGCACGAAGACGCCCAGAAGGAACAGCTTGACCGTCTGGCCGAGAAAATGCGCAAAAACTCATATATCGACCCCGAGCTGTATAACACCTATGATGTCAAGCGCGGACTGCGCGACATGGACGGAAAGGGCGTCCTCACCGGACTGACCAACATTTCCACCGTTCTCCAGAACAAGATGGTAGACGGCAAGCTGGTTCCCGCTCACGGACGGCTGTATTATCGGGGAATCAATGTCCACGACCTGATCAACGGTGCGCTGATCGACAACCGGTCGGGATTTGAGGAAACCATCTACCTGCTTCTGTTCGGAGATCTTCCCTCTGCAAAGGAGCTGTCCGATTTCTGCAAGCTACTCCACTCCTACCGTGAGCTGCCCCGCAACTTCCTGCGGGATGTCATTATGAAAGCTCCCTCCAAGGACATCATGAACATGCTGATCCGCAGTGTCCTGACTCTGTACTCCTACGACAAGGACGCCTCCGACACTTCGGTAGACAATGTCCTCCGGCAGTGCATCCAGCTGATTGCCATCATGCCCCAGCTGGTCATATACAGCTACTGGTCCTACCGCCATCTGCGTGCCAACGACAGTCTGTATATTGCCCGTCCCGTCGCCGGCAAATCCATTGCGGAAAACATTCTGTATATGCTCCGCCCCGACGGAAAATACACCCCCCTGGAAGCAAGAGTTCTGGATCTGGCGCTGATTCTTCATGCCGACCACGGCGGAGGCAACAACTCCACCTTTACCATGCATGTGGTCACCTCTTCGGGTACCGATACCTACTCTGCCGTTGCGGCTTCCCTTTGCTCTTTGAAGGGTCCAAAACACGGTGGTGCCAACATCAAGGTCTGCGAAATGTTCGCAGACATGAAGAAGCATGTCCATAACTGGAAGGACGAAGGACAGATCACCGCCTATCTTCAGGATCTGCTGGACAAGAAGGCTTTCGACAAGCAGGGTCTGATCTACGGTATCGGACACGCCGTCTACACCATTTCCGACCCCCGTGCCGTGATCTTCAAGCGGTTCGTGGAACAGCTTGCCATCGAGCAGGGCTATGAGAAGGAATATCAACTCATGGCGAAGGTGGAAGAACTGGCACCCAAGATCATCAGCAAATCCCACCATATGTACAAAGAGATTTCGGCAAATGTGGACTTTTACAGCGGGTTCGCCTATCGGATGCTGGGACTTCCCGAGGAATTGTTTACGCCCCTCTTTGCCACCGCCCGCGTCGCCGGATGGTCGGCTCACCGTCTGGAGGAATTGACCAACGGCGGAAAGATCATCCGTCCCGCCTATATGAGCGTCATGCCCGAACGCCCCTACCATTCCATGAGCGAGCGTACCATCGGCATCGACGAGAACAGCGAAGAAGAACATTAAAATCAAATGGATTCTACGGATTGCCGCAAAAGCATGCGGCAATCCGTTTTTTCTGTCAAATGGGGTAAAATGACAAAGGGATAATCACGAAAATCTCATGCCCGATTTTATGGACCCCGTTTCCGGGATGTGCATATACTGGAAGTACAGGGGTGATTGCCCTTGGAGAAAGGATGAACCGGGCAATGGAAATGTCGGACAGACACAAGATCGCACTCATCGGAGGGGACCGCCGGCAGATCGTGGCGGCAACGATACTCTCAGAGGCAGGGTACGAGTGCGCAGTCTTCGGAGAATCACCGGAGGAGCCTCTTGATGACCGTCTGACCCGAGCCATATCACTGAAAAGTGCGGTCAGCGGGGCCACTGCCGTCCTTGCGCCCATTCCCCTGACCAGAGACGGCATTCATGTAAACGCTCCCATTGAGATACACCTGAGGGAACTGACGGATGTGCTGACGCCCGGTCAGCTTCTGCTGGCAGGCTGTATCAGCGGGAAAATCCTTTCGGCTCTGAAAGATCGGAAAGTACGGGTCGTCGATTACAACAAGTCAAAGGAATACGCACTTCCCAATGCCGGTGCCACCGCAGAGGCGACCGTGGGACTGGCGATCCTGAATCAGGAGAAAATGCTGTCCGACTGTCATCTGGCTATCTTCGGATGCGGGCGGATCGCAGGTTATCTGATTCCCATGCTTCTGGGGCTGGGCGCTAAGGTCACGGTTTTTGCCCGATCACCAAAAGAAAGAGAAAAGGCAAAGGCTTCGGGATGCATGGTATCGGACTTTATCCCCCCCGACAAACCCTTTGCCGATATTTTAATCAACACCGTTCCGGCAATTGTCCCCTGCCTCCCGGAGTCGGTTCTTTGTGAGGGCGGACTGCTGATTGAACTTGCCGGAGTCCCCCGTCCCGACACCGACCGTTTCCGTTTTCTGCCCGCTCCCTCGTTGCCGGGGCGATACAGTCCCTGCTCCATGGGTCAGCGTCTTGCCCGTCTGATTCTTTCCGAAACAGAAAAACCAAAAAACAATAAATGTTAAAAGATCCCGGTTATTAGGATAAAGAAAAAACAGAAAGTTTGGTGATAGGTTTGAGTGACAAATTCCCTTTGATGATTTGGCAGACAGCCGCCTGCCGATGATTGCCTGGTGCTTCTGCGGATCCTTTTGCACACTGGACAAAGGCATCCGTGCCGCCGGGGAGATCAGCGTAAAATACGGTCCTCTTCTCACTGTCATCAGCGAAAGTGTGCAAACGACCGATACCCGTTTCGGAAAGGCAGAGGATTTCCTTGAAAGAATCAAGAATTTCAGCGAAGGAGATCCCATCCGGTGCATACGGGACGCAGAACCCATCGGTCCCGTCCGCAAGCCGCAAGCGATGATTATTGCCCCCTGCACCGGGAACACGCTGGCAAAGCTGGCAAACGGAATCACCGATTCCGCCGTTACCATGGCCGCCAAAGCCCACCTGCGAAACAGTCGTCCCCTGATTCTTGCGCTCGCCACCAACGATGCCCTGTCCTCAAATCTTCGGAACATCGGGATCCTGCTGGAGCGCAAGAATGTCTATTTTGTCCCCTTGGGGCAGGATGATCCCGTAAAGAAACCCACCAGTCTGATCTGCGATTTTACGAAGATCGAACGAACCCTGGAGGACGCTTTGGACGGGCGGCAGACCGAACCGCTGCTGATAGATCCCACATTCCGCTGACCCGAGCAAAAACACAAACGAACAAGGGATGGCAAATCTGCCATCCCTTGCATAATGGGATTCGGTCAATCAGAACCGGGGTTCGAACAGAACCCTTTTCCTGTCGGTCCGACCTGATCCGGAATCACCGACGGAAAATCAGCCGTTTGCAGACAGATCGTTCTCGTACTTCTCGATCATCTTTTTAACCATCTGACCGCCGATAGAGCCGGCCTGACGGGAAGTCAGATCGCCGTTGTAGCCGTTGTTCAGAGATACGCCGACCTCGTTTGCAGCTTCCATCTTAAACTTTTCCATTGCGTCCTTTGCCTTGGGAACATTGATTCTGTTAGAAGATGCCATTTTAATTTCTCCTCTTTATTCCCGATCGCATTGCCGTCAGCATAACCCTCGGGCAACACTGCCGGGGTCCTTTTCTTTTTTTATCAATTTATCATTAAGAGCATCGCCGATGAATTTGTTTCGGCTTCGCTCTGTCATTATTATGTCGCAGGACGGTGGAATTATTGATGGAAATTTGCGGAATTTTTCGAATACCGTTTTTCAGAATTTGCGCAGACAAAAATCCTGCGCGGTCTCCGAAAAGGATTCCACGCAGGATCTATTTTTATTCAACTGTAACCGATTTTGCCAGATTGCGGGGTTTATCCACATCCAGGCCTCCGGAAACACTGACATAATAGCCCATGAGCTGGAATTGTTCCTCCTGATTTTGAGCAATGAAAGCAGTGAAATGACCGTTTAAAAGTGTGATGTGCTTACAGAACTTTCCATGTCACAAAATGTTTACTTTTCATTCGTTGATTAAGTATTGACAAGAATGACAAGAATGATTATAATGATGATAAGAATAATGATAATAAACAAAAATGGAGGTGTCTTATGATCTTTAATGAAAGCGAATTTGTTGAACTCAAATACGAGGCCGTCGGTGACATCTGCAAAGAGGTCATTGCCTTTGCAAATACAAAAGGCGGCACACTGTATATTGGCGTCCAAAATGACGGCAGGATTGCAGGGGTTGAAAACGCTGACCGTGTGACATTACAGATAAATAATATGGTTCGGGATTCCATCAAACCCGATGTGACGATGTTCGTCCGCTATGAAACGCAGGAGATCGACGGAAAGCAGATCATCGCCGTAACTGTACAGAAAGGCACCGACCGTCCTTACTATCTGGGCAGCAAGGGACTCAAACCCAGTGGCGTGTATGTCCGCAACGGCACATCCACCGATCCCGCTACCGATACAGCAATCCGCAAGATGATCAAAGAAACAGACGGTGACTGCTTTGAAAATATGCGCTCTCTGGAGCAGAACCTTACCTTTGAGACCGCAACGGCACAGTTTTCCAAGAGTAACATACCCTTTGATGCCTCCAAAATGCAGACGCTCGGATTGGTGTCACAGGACGGGATCTACTCCAATGTCGCCATGCTTTTGTCCGACCAGTGCAGCAGTACCATCAAGGCGGCTACCTTCTCAGGTACAGACAAGAGTGATTTTCAGGACAGACGGGAGTTTGACGGCTCGCTGTTTCGGCAGATGGAAGAAATGTATGCCTATTTGGATTTACGAAACAAGACAAAAGCTACCTTTGAAGGTTTGTACCGCACGGATATCCGTGACTATCCCGAAGAAGCTCTGCGCGAGGCTCTGCTGAATTCGATCGTTCACAGAGATTATTCGTTCAGTGCCAGCACCTTGATCAGCGTGTACGATGACCGAATTGAGTTTGTGTCCGTGGGTGGTCTGCCCAGCGGAATAGAACTGGATGATATTTTGATCGGTCTTTCCGTTTGCAGAAATCCTAAGCTGGCGGCAGTTTTCTATCGCCTGAAACTGATCGAAGCTTACGGAACCGGTATGCCGAAAATTATGAAAGCATATGAAGGTAGCGGTTTGAAACCGAAAATCGAAGTGACTGCCAATGCTTTCAAGATCACTTTGCCCAACCGAAACTTCGCTGTTAAAGAAACTGCTGTTTCCAATGCGCCCAAAAGCAACGAAGATCGGATTCTTGCATTCATTGAATCCAATGGTCACATCGTTCGCAGTGATGTTGATGCTCTTCTGGATGTCAGTCAGGCAACCGCTAACCGGATTTTGAAGCGAATGGTTGCCGATGGACTGATTTATCAAGACGGTAGCGGAAAAAAGACGAAGTATAGGAAGAAATAAGTTGCAGTTACTCGACAGGAAGGTGGATGTTACTGAATGAAGTAATCGCAAACAGGTTGTTCTCAGTCCGCTTGCCAAAACTTTACTTAAGAACAGTTCGGATAGAAAGCAATTCAAAGTATTCATTCAGCAGAGCGTGATTGCCGGAAGAAATATTCGTCAAAAGCAATTTTCAAAACCGAGGGTAGGGGCAATCAACTGAATTCAAAGAAGGACCATCTGCCTTCGACAGCAAGCTTATATTCAAAAAATCTGCACGGTTTTGAAGGACCGTGCAGAAACTTTTTATTCAACTGTAACCGATTTAGCCAGATTGCGGGGTTTATCCACATCCAGACCTCTGGAAACACTGACATAATAGCCCATGAGCTGGAGAGGAATCACGGCAAGACTGGGGGTAAAATGCTCATCGGTACGGGGAATATAAACGGTAATCGCCGCAGTATCCTCCACGCTGTAATTGCCGTATCCCGTGATACTGATCAGATAGGCGCCCCGGCTCTTGACCTCCACCATGTTACTGATCATCTTCTCAAAGAGATTTTTCTGGGTCAGGATACTGATGACCGGCGTTCCCTGCTCGATCAGCGAGATGGTGCCGTGTTTCAGCTCACCGGCGGCATATGCCTCCGAGTGAATGTAGCTGATTTCCTTCATCTTCAGACTGCCCTCCATGGACACGGCGTAGTCGATACCCCGTCCCAGGAAGAATATATCCGATGCGCCCGACAACTTGGCGGACAGCCACTGAATTCGTTCCTTATCCTCCAATATCCGCTCGATTTTCTGAGGAATGGCGGTCAGCTCGGCGATCAGAGCGTCTCCCTGCTCATCGGTCAGATGACCTTTGGTCAGCCCGAACTGTATTGCCAGAAGATAGCAGGCGGCAAGCTGGGCGCTGTATGCCTTGGTAGTTGCCACTGCAATTTCGGGACCCGCCACGGTATAGAACACATTGTCTGCTTCTCTGGCAATGGACGATCCAACCACATTGACGATGGCAAGGGTACGGATTCCACGCCCCTTCGCCTCCCGAAGTGCCGCCAGACTGTCGGCGGTTTCACCCGACTGACTGACGATGATCACCAGTGTATCGGGCGTCAGAAGAGGATTCCGATAGCGGAATTCAGAAGCAAGCTCCACCCGAACAGGGATTTTCGCCAGATCCTCAATGACATATTGGGCGACTACACCCACATGATATGCCGATCCGCAGGCGACGATCTGAATCTGCCCGATGCCTCGGATGGCTTCATCGTCAAGTCCCACGGCGGAAAGGTCAATTTTACCGTCCTTCAGCACAGAATGGATGGTGTCCCGAACGGCCTTGGGCTGTTCGTGAATCTCCTTCATCATGAAATGCTCGAATCCGCCCTTTTCTGCGGCTTCGGTATCCCATTTGATCTCGGTCAGTTCCTTTTCGATGGGTTCACGGTCAATGTTGAAGAATTCGACCTCGCCTTTGCCCAGGCGTGCGATTTCCTGATTGCCGATATAGTAAACCGAACGGGTATGCTTCAAAATAGCGGGAACATCGGAGGCAAGATAGCTTTCGCCGTCCTTCACACCGATAATCATGGGGCTGTCCTTACGGGCGGCATAGATTTCGCCGGGATAATCCTTGAACAGAAGCGCCAGCGCATAAGAACCCCGAATGCGGATCATGGCGTTGGATATGGCTTCAACGGGGCTTCCCTGATACTTTTTATAGTAGTAATCCACCAGTTTGATAGCGACCTCGGTATCGGTGCGGCTGTGGAAGGAATATCCCTTCTTCTCCAGCTTTTCCCGAAGCTCCTGATAGTTTTCGATGATGCCGTTATGAACGCCCACTACGGCACGGTCGTCACTGCAATGGGGATGGGCGTTGAGTTCGGAGGGTTCGCCGTGAGTAGCCCAGCGGGTATGTCCGATTCCGCAGTCCCCAAGCATGGCAAGACCGCCGTTGGTCTTTTCGAAAAGAACCTTGAGTCTGCCCTTTGCCTTCACAATTTCAATCTCGGAGGAACCGCTTCTGGTAGCCAGTCCCGCTGAATCATATCCCCGGTATTCCAGTTTGGTAAGCCCTTCCAGAAGGATGGGCGCCGCCTGACGGATTCCGTTAAATCCAACTATTCCGCACATTTCTTTGATTCAAACCTTTCTCTTTTGGTATTCGGTTGTGCCTTTGCATGATACAGTATATGCAGACCGTTTGTATTCTGACGGTCTATACGGTTTATTTTAGCACAATCGGGGAGGTTTGTCAAGGGATCGGCGTTGAAAGCAGATCTTTTTTTCGCCTCTTTTGCGAACAATCAGGAATTTCTACTACCCCAAAAAGAGAGCCGCATACTTTTGAATTTATTCACCGTCCGAAGCAGCTCGCGGGAGCCGTCCGGCTCCAGCGGTCCGTATCGGATTCTCTGAACCGCCACCAGCGTTTCCAGCCGCCGAAGAAGAACATGGTCCTGATTTTCTTCGTCGCTGACCCATTGGAAATGTCCGTCGTCAGGCAGAGATGCCCCCAGCAAATCGCTTCCGCCTGCAATCAGCGCTGCGGGGCGGCTGTCCGAGACATAAAGCAGTCCCGCTACCGTTTCAATCAGCTCTCGCAACCTGGATTCTTCCAATCCGCCGTCCGCCAGCACCACACAGGGCTGATCGGAAAGAAGTCGGATGCGAAAGCTGTCTTTGTCGGCAAACGAATCGTCGGACAGCTCATAATCCCGACGCAGAAGGCTTTCCATCCGAAGAAGGAAGGCGGGATCTTCCGAAATCAGCAGTATTTTGATCTTCTCATTCTTTTTCGACATCACTTTTCACGATCCTTTTCCAAATTCCGGCAATTGACACGCTTTTATTCTATCATGACGGGCGTCTTCCGTCAATAGGCAAAAGAAATGAAAATTTCTCCCGGGAAGTTCATTTTCCCGGGAGAGTGATCTAAACCTTTGCATAATTTGTCGAAACAGGGGACAAAAGGCACCGCCATGTCAGCTTTCCTCTGCCGCTGTCCGATATTTTCCGGCTTGAAGACGGAACATCTCGGCATATTTCCCGTCGGATGCCATCAGCTGATCGTGGCTTCCCTCTTCGATCAGACTGCCGCCCGCAAACATATAGATCCGATCCGCCATACGGGTGGTGGACAGCCGATGGGAGATGAAGATCAGGGTCTG
>JBJDZJ010000024.1:0-22597 GCA_051867915.1 Eubacteriales bacterium | reverse complement strand
GTTTTTATCGGCAGAGGAAGGGATAAAGAAAAGGCTCCCTTGTGTAAAGGGAGCTGTCAGCGAAACTGACTGAGGGATTGTTCTACCATTTTGAACACGGAAATAGCAAACAAAAAGCGTGATGTCCTTATCGGAGAGATTACATAAACGGCAATTCCCACAGACCTGACGAACGGTTTGTGGGATCTTTGTTTTTTCGGCAGAGGAAGGGATAAAGAAAAGGCTCCCTTGTGTAAAGGGAGCTGTCAGCGAAGCTGACTGAGGGATTGTTCTGCCATATGGTTTATATATTCGCAAACACCCCGAAAATGATTATGAATTTCAGTATTTGGTATTCTGATTTCCTTCAATCCATATTTTTCAAGAAATGCCGTGCGCTTCTCATCGTATTCTTTGGCTTCGTCCGTATAATGCCCTGAACCGTCAAGTTCAATTACAAGCTTTGCTTCGGCGCAGTAAAAATCTGCAATATAATTCCCAAGTACCTTTTGGCGAGAAAAGCGGATGGGATATGTTCGTAAAAAGTCATACCAAAGGTGTCTTTCTTCTTTGGTCATATTCTTTCGTAGCATTTTTGCAGTTGGGACGATATCTTTATTGTGTTTCCTCTGCATGACAATCTCTCCGTCACGCTTCGCGTGCCACCTCCCTTTGCACAAGGGAGGCTTGGTGCTGATCGCTCATTCTGTTGTTTTGATGATATTTAATTCAATATACTCTCCGCCTACGGCAATCAATTGCCATAGCCCATAATCCGAGCAGTATATCGGTATGCCGTTTTTCTATTTGTATGGAATGGCGGGTATTTGAAACGGTGCCTTCATATCCGATCCTTTTTTGCGAGTTTCTCCGCTAAGAACATGAGAGAAACTGCGGCGGGGGCGTGATTTATGGCAGAACCGGAATTTCGTTAATTCCTAATGTCCACTCACTGATATCAATAGGGCGACTTATCGGAAAGATAAAGGGTACTTGGTAATACTCAAAGAAAACTTTATAAGCGATGACAAGTTCACCGTTTTCGTTTTCTTCAAATACGAAATCAAGAACGCCGTCCTGAAGAATCAAAAGAATATCATGTTGACGGTTGTCGGGCATGCTGGAGGATATTCCGTAGCGTACCTTTGTTATTTGAGGGACGATCCCCGCCGCAGGTTCGATGCTGCGAATTTTTTCGGCGCTGTCTCCGATGCTTATGCTTTCAAATTCTGATGATGATAACGACTTGGTGCAATAATACGGTGCCAACCGATAATAATAATCGGTGTATTTCCGGAAGGGAAGATAGGCGTAAATCGGTTGATCAAACCCGTCTTTTTCCAACTTTGTGACAATGATAAAGGTTTTTTCAATTGCAGATTCGTTGTAAGATGATTTTTCTGCGTGTTCGACGGGGAATTTCTGATTGAATTCGTATAACTCCTGTGATTCGTCACAGCCGGGATCGGAAACCCATGCCGCATACTCATCAAAAGGATAAGCGGTCAGCTCGGACAGGGGAGCATGGCGCTGCAGCAATTCGTTCATCAACTCGTTGGCGGCGTCAACATCTGCAATCATGTCGGGGCGAATCGTATTCATATTTACTCCTGCTGTAGTTGTCGTTGTTTCCGGCGCCTCATCCTCGCAGCCGATTAAAAGAGAGCCGATCAGAACCAAGAGCCAGAGCGTCAGATATTTTGCGATTTTTTTCATGAGCGTACCTCCGTTTTCTTTTGGGGATTTCATATGGTTTTCTCCTTTATCGTTACATTTGGATGCCTCCGGATATAGAATAACACATTTCCGGCAGATTGTCAATCACGATTTTGGATTATTTACAAATACGTCTGATTTTTGTTAAAACTATACGATAATAGAAATATACAACTGTGCATAACAACAATATACCGTCCTGAATGACCGAAAATCGGGACTGCCGCATTTCTGCAGCAGTCCCGATGAATGTCGGATCGCTTGGATTATTCGTACAGCTTGCCCAGCTTGGTCAGTCTGTCGTACTTGGCCTTTGCGTTTGCCTCTGCCTTTGCGAACAGATCCTTCGCTCTCTCGGGGAAGGACTGTGCAAGACGGGCGTAACGGGTCTCGCTGGTGATGAAGTCCTGATAGCTTGCGGTAGGCGCCTTGCTGTCCAGAGTGAACTTGGTCTCAGATGCAGGATTGAAGCGGAACAGATGCCAGTAGCCTGCCTCGACGGCTCTCTTCATCTCGCTCTGGCAGTTGGTCATACCGCCCTTGACACCGTGCATTTCGCAGGGTGCATAGCCGATGATCAGAGAGGGTCCCGGATATGCTTCAGCCTCAGCCATTGCCTTCAGGCACTGATTCATATCTGCGCCCATGGCAACCTGTGCCACATATACATAGCCGTAGGACATGGCGATCTCTGCCAGGTTCTTCTTGCCGATGGCCTTGCCGGATGCGGCAAACTGTGCAACCTGACCCAGGTTGGATGCCTTGGACGCCTGTCCGCCGGTGTTGGAGTATACCTCGGTATCGAATACCATGACATTGACATCCTCGCCCTGTGCAAGAACATGGTCCAGACCGCCGAAGCCGATGTCGTATGCCCAGCCGTCGCCGCCGAAGATCCATACCGACTTCTTAGCCAGATAATCCTTCTCGGCGAGAATCTTCTTCGCCAGTGCGCCGCAGGTGGGGCAGTCAACGACTGCTTCGAGAGCCTTTACCAGTTCCTCGGTAGCGGCAGTGTTGGTCTTGCCGTCGTTCTTGGTGGCAAGGAACTTATCAGCGGCTGCCTTGAGTTCCTCGGAAGAGGTGGTGGCAATCAGCTCCTCGATATAGGAGATCAGCTTCTCACGGATGGCCTTCTGTCCGACATACATACCGAAGCCGTGCTCGGCGTTGTCCTCGAACAGGGAGTTCGCCCATGCGGGACCTCTGCCGGTCGCCTTGTCAACGGTGTAGGGCGTTGCGGGAGCGGAGCCGCCCCAGATGGAGGAGCATCCGGTTGCGTTGGAGATGTACATTCTCTTACCGAACAGCTGAGTGATCAGACGGGCGTAAGAGGTCTCTGCACAGCCTGCGCAGGAGCCGGAGAATTCCAGAAGAGGCGTGCTGAACTGGCTGCCCTTGACGGTGGTGTTGATCAGCTCGGTCTTCTCGGATACATTTGCGACAGCGTAGTCGAATGCCGCCTGCTGGAACAGACCCTTAGCCTGAGGAACCATTTCGATTGCCAGCTTGGGAGCGGCGATCTTAGCGGCTTCCTTAGCGGCAGTCTTGGCATCGTACTCGGGATGCTCTGCGGCAACGGTCTTCTTGGCGTTGTCAAGAGCCTTGTTGGAAACAGGGCAAGCCTTTACGCAGAGGGCGCATCCCATGCAGTCCAGAGCGGAGATGCCCATGTTGAACTTGTATTCGGTCTTGATGATGGGCTTCGCAGTGAACTTGGTGTCAGCGGGAGCGTTTGCGGCTTCCTCGGCAGTCATTGCGAAGGGACGGATAGCGGCGTGAGGACATACGAACGCACAGTTGTTACACTGGATACAGTTCTCCTCGTGCCACAGAGGAACGCTGACGGCAACGCCGCGCTTCTCGTAAGCGGCAGCACCCTGAGGCATGGTTCCGTCTGCCATATCCTTGAATGCGGATACGGGCAGGGAGTCACCCTTCATGGCACCGACGGGCTCAACGATGTTGTTGACGAAGTCGATCAGATCCTTGCGCTCTCCGGTAACGGGAGCCTTGGGAGCATCGGGAGCACAGGTCTTCCAAGCCTCGGGAACGGCTACCTGATGGAAGGCGTCGGCACCTGCATCAATAGCGGCATAGTTCAGGTCAACCATAGCCTGGCCCTTCTTGATGTAGGACTTGTATGCCATCTTCTTCATGTATTCGATGGCCTCTGCGGCGGGCAGAATGCCTGCCAGTGCAAAGAATGCCGACTGAAGAACGGTGTTCTTAACCTTGCCGTTGCCGATCTTCTTCAGAGCAATGTCGGTGGCGTTGATGGTGTAGAACTTCACATTGTTGTTGGCAATGTAGGACTTAACGGCTGCGGGCAGATGAGCGTCCAGCTCCTCATCGGACCACTGGCAGTCCAGCAGGAAGGTACCGCCGGGCAGGACATCGCTGATCATGTCATACTTGGTCAGATAAGCCTGATTGTGGCAGGCAACGAAGTTTGCCTTGTTGATATAGTAAGGAGACTTGATGGGCTTGTCACCGAAACGCAGGTGGGAAATGGTGATACCGCCGGTCTTCTTGGAGTCGTACTGGAAGTATGCCTGAATATACTTGTCGGTGTGGTCGCCGATGATCTTGATGGAGTTCTTGTTTGCGCCGACGGTACCGTCGCCGCCCAGACCCCAGAACTTGCAGGAGATGGTGCCCTTTGCGGAGGTATCGGGAACAACCTTCTCGGGCAGGGACAGGCCGGTCACATCGTCTACGATGCCCAGAGTGAATCCGTTCTTGGGCTCGTCAGCATCCAGATTCTCATAGGTTGCGAAGATGGATGCGGGAGTGGTGTCCTTGGATCCCAGACCGTATCTGCCGCCGACAACCTTGACGCCGGTGACGCCGCACTGTGCAAGAGCGGTGACAACATCCAGATACAGAGGCTCGCCCAGTGCGCCGGGCTCCTTGGTGCGGTCCAGAACGGCAATCTTCTTGACGGTTGCGGGAATAGCCTCAACCAGCTTCTTTGCAACGAAAGGACGGTAGAGACGAACCTTGACCAGACCGACCTTCTCGCCAGCGGCGGTCAGGTAGTCGATGACCTCTTCGGTTACATCGCAGACCGAACCCATGGCGATGATGATCTTCTCGGCATCGGGTGCGCCGTAGTAGTTGAACAGACCGTAGTTGGTGCCCAGCTTCTCGTTGACCTTGCCCATGTACTCTTCGACAACGGCGGGAAGAGCGTCATAGTAGGGGTTGCAGGCCTCTCTGTGCTGGAAGAAGATGTCTCCGTTCTCGGCAGAGCCGCGAAGAACGGGATGCTCGGGGTTGATGGCACGGGCACGGAATTCTGCAACCGCATCCATATCAACCATTTCGGCAAGATCCTTGTAATCCCATACTTCGATCTTCTGAATCTCGTGAGAGGTACGGAAGCCGTCGAAGAAGTTGATGAAGGGAACACGACCCTTGATGGTGGACAGGTGTGCAACAGCACCCAGGTCCATGATTTCCTGCTGGTTGGACTCGGCGAGCATTGCAAAGCCGGTCTGACGGCAGGCGTAAACATCGGAGTGATCTCCGAAGATGTTCAGTGCGTGGGATGCAACACAGCGTGCGGATACGTGGAATACGCAGGGAAGAAGCTCGCCTGCGATTTTGTACATGTTCGGGATCATAAGGAGAAGACCCTGGGATGCGGTGTAGGTGGTGGTCAGAGCGCCTGCGGCAAGGGAGCCGTGAACGGCACCTGCGGCACCTGCTTCGGACTGCATCTCGATGATCTTGACCTTTTCGCCGAAAATGTTTCTGGCGGGTTCACCGAAGATGTTCTTGTCGGTAGCCGACCAGGTATCGGTGACCTCTGCCATAGGCGAGGAAGGGGTGATGGGGTAAATCGCTGCTACTTCAGTGAACGCATAGGACACATGAGCGGCGGCGGTATTACCGTCCATAGAAAGTTTTTTTCTTTCCATATGTTTAGAGCCTCCATATATGAATTTTGATATAGAACTATCATTCACCGACTATTGTAGCACAAAAAAAGAAAAATGTAAAGAGTTTTCCCGCATTTTTTTATAGAAATTTTGTAAATTTGAAGAATTTCCGGTCGAATGAGGAAAGCGGAAAAAGGACCCGTCGGAATGCGCAAATGTCGGAGGTTTTCCGGACAGGACACAGCGATGCCGCCGCAAATTTTTTTTGCGGCGGCACAGATTTCACATAGGTCGGTGTTCAGATTTCGATGGTACCCGAAACCGTGATCCAGTCGATGGCGATGCCGGAATAGGTTCCCATAAAGTTCCATGCGGCATCAATGTCCAGCTCCAGTACGGCAGTGCCGACCGATTTGGTGTAACTGACGGTCTTTTGGGTCAGCAGGGTGTGATGAATTACATTTTCTTTGATGGTGATGTCGTTGGTGCGGAAGACGGTGGTGTCATCTCCGATAACAAGGGTTCCGTTGTCTCTGGCGGCGACGCCGATGCTGTAACTCTCAAGATAGACGCGGACCGTCAGTTCAACCGTTTTGGAATTTTTCTCGGGATAGTTGGCCTCCCATTCCACAATCAGATGAATCTTGGGTGTACCGTTGTCACGGAAGGCGCCCCGTTTGGTTACGCTGCCGTCGGGATTGTTGACGGTCTCAATCTTTCCGATGGGGATATTCGGTGCATCAGAGCCGGGGATCCGTGTCGTTGTGGTGACGGTGGTTTGGGTCGGGGTGTTGTCGGTGACAGGGGGAATCGGATCGGTCCGGCTCGGAGCGGTGGGTGTGGTCTGGGGCAGATTGCCCGTCGTTTGCGACGGCAAAGACTCTGATACCGTGGGATTGGTGGTCACAGGGGGTAGCCCGGACGATGTGTCACTGCGATCCGGAACGGATGTGGTCTGATCAGATACCTCCGTAACGGGGGGATCGTTTTCTCCGGTAATGGAAACGATAATGACCGAAAGCAGAACCACTGCCAGAACCAGCAGGAAAAACAGGGTTCCGAGCATGATTCCAAGGGCTTTTTTGCTGTTGTTTTTTTCCATAAAACCGTTCTCCTTTCAGAAGTGAAGACTGAAAAATTTCAGATTGAAAGTTTAAGGCTTGAAAGTCGGAGCGACTTTAGTTCCGACATATCCGAAACTGCCCGAAACTTTCGGGTTGGGAAAGCCGTGGATGGGAAATGGGTGACTTAGAATTCCTTTTTGATAGAGCGTGAAAACAGTCCTTCCAGCTCCGTCTTGGGATCGGCACCCTCGTAGAGAATGGAATAAACCGATTGACAGATGGGCATATCCACGCCGTATTTCTCACACAGCCGATGAACTGCGGCGGCAGTGTAGTACCCTTCCGCAAGTTTGTCGAATTTTTCGCCCCGGACATACAATTCGCCGAAGGCACGGTTGTGACTGAATTTGGAAAAGACCGTCGCTTCGTAATCCCCCAGATGGCAGAGTCCGTACGCCGAACGCATATCGCCGCCCAGCGCCTCGATCAGCCTCGCCACTTCACGGGTGGCACGGCTCATGAGCGCACCCTTCAGGGAAGAGATCCCCAGTCCGTCCAGCATTCCGGCGGCGATCCCGATGACATTCTTGGTAGCCGCCCCGATCTCGTTGCCGATCAGATCGGTTCCGTAATAGAAGCGGATCAGGGGACCGGTAAACTCGTCCACCAGACGGTGCTTGACCGCATCGTCTGCCGAGTCGATGACCATGCAGTTGGGAACGCCTCTGGCAAATTCCTGGGGATGTCCGGGACCGATCCAGACCGCCACACGGTTGCTCTCACCGATGAATTCATCGGCAATCTGGGACAGCCGGTTTCCGGTTTCGATCTCTATTCCCTTCATACACAGGACAAAGATCTTGTTTTCGGGCTTGTACGCCATAATTTCGGTAAAAAGGGAGCGGAGAATCTGGGACGGAACCGAAATGATGATGACCTCGCTGTCCAGTCCGTCCTGAAGATCGGACAGCAGGGTAATGGATTCGGGATAGGTCAGAACGCCGGTGGAACGGGTCTCTCTCAGTTGTCTCATGGCTGGGGAATCGGGCTTGTCATAGACCTTGACGGTATGTCCGATGCTGTTGACATACCAGGCAATGAAGGAACCCCATCTTCCGCATCCGATGACGGTAATTTTCATGGCTTTGTTTATCCTTTCGGTCTGAAATCAATTCTTTTTTACGGCCTGACAGAGTATTTCTGCGAAATGGGTCAGTCTGATAAGAGCCGTGTCCACTGCTTTGGCGCGGACGGTGTTCCGATCACCGTCAAAATGATAGGATACCGATTCGCCTTCCGTCCCCTCGGCATCAATGGCGATGCAGACGGTGCCTGCGGGCTGACCGTCCTCTCCGTCATAGGGACCTGCCCATCCGGTGATTCCCACCGCAAGATCGGTGTGAAAGAGCATCCGGGCTCCCTTCGCCATTTCTCTTGCGCAGGCGACAGACACAACGCCGTCCCTTTGGATGACCGCATCGGGGACGCCGATCAGCCGCTCCTTGACCATAGCAGAATAGGTGACGGCACTGCCGGGGAAGACATTGGAAGCGCCCGAAACAGAAGTCAGGCGGGAGGCCAGCAGTCCTCCGGTGCAGGATTCCGCCGCAGTTACCGTCAGATGCCCGTCGGTCAGCAGACCGACCAGCCGTTCCTCGGGGGATAGCCTGTCCGCAAGTTGATCCTGACTTTGCTCCATACGGAATCTGCCTGCCTTTCTGTATAACTCTCAGTGTGCTTCCTTTTTTCCATCATCATACACCTATTATGACGGATAATTCATCGAACTGTGACGAATTTTTTGTGAATATTTTGTAAATTTCCGAAACAGGTTGCAATCTCTGCGCAAAATCCGTTTCATTTGGAAAAGATTGTATCTTTTGCGGCCTTTCGCCTTTGGTTTCAAAGGGGCCGGGGATTTATTTTTTCACGCCGATTCCGGGACAGATATCGGACAGGGGGCAGCTATCGCATGAAGGAAAGCGGGCGGGGCAGTACTCTCTGCCGAACATGACAATCCGATGGCAGAAGTCGCTCTGCTCCTTCGGTTCGATCAGCCCGGACAGAATGGACTCGATCTTTACGGGATCGGTCAGCCCTTTCGGAATCAGCCCGAATCGGCCCGAAATGCGGATGCAGTGGGTGTCTACCACCACGGCGGGCAGATGATAGACATCGCCAAGCAGGAGGTTTGCCACCTTCCGACCGACGCCGGGGAATTTCAGCAGTTCCTCCATTTTGTCGGGAAGGATGCCGTTGTAGTCCCGGATCAGCATTTCGGACTCGCCGATGATGTCCTTCGCCTTCACATGATAGAGCCCGCAGGGGCGGACAATCCGTTCTACATCGGCAAGTTCGGCTGATGCCAGGGCCTGCGGTGTGGGGTAGACGGAAAACAGCTCCTTGCAGACGATGTTGACCCGTTTGTCTGTACATTGGGCGGACAGCCGTGCCATCAGCAGCAGCTTCCAGGGATCGCCCTCCGATTCCAGCGCACAGACCGACTCGGGATATAATTCTTTCAGCGCAGTGACAAATTTTTCAGCTTCCTGTTTGGTTGACATCCTGATACCTCTGCTTTTCTTTTGTGTTTGAGGATTTTCCCCGGGTTATCATGGGAAAACGCCTTTTCGGAAGGTCAAACGCCGTTTTGGGCAATCTCGTACAGTGATTTCCCGAAGGCGTGTCGGGACAGCTCTTCCAGGGCGCAAAGGGGAAGACCCACCACATTGTAGTAGTCGCCCGAAATCCCCTTGATGAAGATGCCCGCACGCCCCTGAATTCCGTACGAACCCGCCTTGTCCATGGGTTCGCCGGACGCAACATATCGCTCGATTTCACCGTCTGTCAGCTCCCGAAAATGCACCTCGGTACATTCCACGGCGGTGTAAATCCGACCCTTTGCCGCCAAAGCGATGCCGCTGTACACCCGATGCGCCGATCCCGACAGCATCCGCAGGGATGCCTTGGCATCTTCTTCATCCTTCGGTTTGCCGAGAATGCGGTCGCCCAGTGCCACCAAAGTGTCGGCGGCAAGAACGATTTTTCCCGTCCGGTCGGCATTGGCAAGGCCTGCCGCCGAAAGGGCCTTCCGCCTTGCCAGCGTTTCCACCGCATCCCGGGGCGGGATGCCTGCGGGCAGGGACTCGTCGGTATCGGCGGGACAAACCGAAAAGGGAAGTCCCAGCATGGTCAGAAGTTCCGCCCGTCTGGGAGAGGCGGAGGCTAAAATCAAATAACTCATGGTAATTTATTGAATCCTTCGGATTTCTTTCTTGGTGGGCAGTCCCTTTTTGTAGTTTTCGAGAATATAGCGGACCTCCTGGACGCCCTCTGTCGTGAAGATCATATGGGAGTGATAGTCGCCCATGGAGCGAAGGACATCCCGCTTGTCCGCCATATAGATGGGAACGCTGTTGAAGATCAGATCCCGCCCGCCTTCACGGAGGATGGGAAAGACAACCTTCCTCCGATCCACCAGCTTTTGCACACAGGGACTCTTCTCAAGGAGCATCAGGGGAACCCTGCCGTAGACAATCACGCCTTTGTTGCCGGAAATATCCCGACATTGGGGTGCCGTCAACTCGGGAGACAGGAGAAAATCCTCGAAAATCTCTCCGTACAGCCTTGCCGAGAAGCTGTTGGTGATGTTCAGACGGAAATCGCCGTGGAGGACGAATCCCAACTCTTTTGCCATTTCGATTTCCCCGATGTTGGGAATCAGGGCATGAACCGCTCCCGCCTTTTTGGCGGCGATCAGCTTTGCCCGGACGCTTTCCTTCTCCGATTCGTAGACGGTGGGCGGCAGAAGAACGCCGTTTGCCACCCGCCCGTCAAAGCGGTCCAAGGGGAGGTAGACGATGTCGAAGGAGTGATGCTCCGGAACGGATTTTGCCTGATAGAATCGGGCGGATGCGGATTTTTGGGAAATCGGCAGTTTTTCCGCTGTGGGACGGTAGTTCTCCGGCAGGCGGTTCGGTCTCATTGGCAGGACAATGGGCTCCCGTCGGAAGTCCTTTGAAACGGGAATCCCGCCGCTTGTGCGGACGCTTGCCGCCTTGTCCTCCTCCCGTCGGATGCCGTTCATCTGCTCGTGTCTGCCGGTGAAGTATCCGTCGGTGAAGCCGTCCCGGGAGAAAAGGGCGGCAAGACGGGCGATTTCCCCGTCGGTGGCATTGCGGCGCTCATCCAGAAGTCTGCGGTAGACTGCCGTCACGCCGCCTACATATTCGGGGGATTTCATGCGCCCCTCGATTTTCAGGGATGCGACGCCCATGTCGATCAGCTCGGTTATGTGTCCCGCCAGACAGTTGTCCTTGAGGGACAGAGGATAGCCCCCCTGATAGGGCATCCGACAGGGTTGAGCGCACTCGCCGCGGTTGCCCGACCGCCCCCCGATGAAGGAGGACATGAGGCACTGTCCCGACGCCGAAACGCAGAGGGCGCCGTGAACGAAGACTTCAATGGGAATGGGAGAGTTCTGAATCAGTTTTCGGATGTCCTCTTTGCGGCATTCCCGGGCGCAGACCATCAGCGAAAATCCCTGCTTTTGGAGAAATTTTGCCGCATCGGCATTGTGTCCCGAGCATTGAGTGGAGCCGTGAAGGGGAAAATCGGGAAAAATCCGATGGATTTCGGACGCCAGCCCAAGATCGGAAACGATCAGGGCGTCCACGCCGGTATGATAGAGAAAGTCCGCCAGCTCCATGGCCTCCCGCATTCCGCGGTCGAGGACGGTGGTGTTCAGGGTGACATACACCCGCACGCCCGCTTCATGGGCGGTCTTTACTGCGTCGGCAATGGCGGGACGGGTAAAATTTTTGGCGGACATCCGGGCATTGAACAGGGTAGAACCCAGATAAACGGCGTCTGCACCTGCCCGAATGGCTGCCTCAAGAGCCTCCGGCGATCCGGCAGGTGCCAGAAGCTCGGGAATTTTCATCATGATTGCCTTCCTTTTCGCATTGCCGATCCGCTGTCGGGCGGATCGGCAATCGAGTACAATATATCACTCTATTATAGCATATTTTTCACCTGTTGGGAATAGGTTTCTCAAAATTTTTTTCACTTTTTCGCAAAAAGGGGATGCAAATCCCCGTAAAGTATGCTATAATAGAATCCGCAATAAGTTTATCATCTGTTCCGGTCAGAACGAATGACCCATAAGGAAGTGTTCATTTGAAAAAAATCCCGATTTGTCTGCTTCTTTGCCTTCTGTGCGGACTGTCGGCAGCGGGCTGTACCGCTCCGGACGGGGAGCCTCTTTCCTCTCGCTCGGATACGGAGATTCCTTCTCCGACCGTGACGGCAACCGGAAAACCATCGGATACAACGGAGAACCCCGACCCCGTAACGGAGCCGACTCAAACGATACCGTCTGCTTCTACCACCCGTGTACCCGAATCCACCGATTCTCCCCTTCCGCCCGAAACCGTCCTTCCGCCCGACGGTTCCTATGTCTGCGACCCCTATCTTTTCTACGCCAATCTGTCCGATCCCGGAATTTATGCCGACGCCTGCCGTCTGGTGGATGCCATCGCCGCTCATGAGGACAGCCTGACCCTGTCCGATTCCCGTGCGGCGGAAATACTGGCAGATAATATTTTCTACAATTACCCTCCCGCCGCTCTCTGCACCTTCAAAACGACGGCGGACGGCATCGACATCGACTATCTCTATCCAAAGGCAATCCATATAGAGAAGATCGCCGCCTTCTATGCCAAGACGGAAGCAATACTGAATGCTGTTCTTGATCCCGATTGGTCGGACGAGCGAAAGGCCATGGAGCTTTACCGATGGGTTGCCGAAGAAGTGGAATATTTCACGGTGGATTATACCCCCGCCGATACCAGCGCCTATTCTGCCATTATGCAGGGTAAATCCATCTGTTACGGCTTTTCCGACTGCTATAACTACCTGCTTCGGCAGGCGGGGATCAGAGCCGAACTGCTTCGGGGCTATCGTGCATCCGATCGGGCGGAGCATGGCTGGTCGATGGTTCTTATAGACGGGCGGTGGTACCACTGCGATACTACATGGGAATCCGGTTCCTCGGACGGACAGGGACTGCACTACTTCGGCATGAGCGACAGCATACGGTTCGGATCCATCGCAACAGATGCGGTTTGTGGATTCGGAGAGGCGGAATTCGCCTATCCCTGCAATCTTTGCGGCAGTACCCGATATGAAGGGGTGTCCGATGAATTCCGATCGACCCCGTGGACATGGGAGCAGGTCGGGATCATGCGGGATACCGATCCGTCAAAAGAGGAAAACCGTTAAAAACAAGGAAAAAACAATCGGAGGCAAATATCATATGGAGCAGTCTGTCATTGAATTTCTGGTTCGTGCCAAAAGAGCGGCCTGTGCCGATTCCGACCCGTCCGGGGCTGTCCGGTCCGATTTCCGGTATGCGGAGATGCCTTTCAGGTATACCGATACCCGCATGGGCGGCGCAAAGTTCACTGGGAGAGAGGTTCTGCACAAGGACGGAATCCCCATTTGGTGTATGAATCGCATCGGCAGAGTGATCTCCGACGAGTTCTCCGGGGACTTTTGGAAGGAAGCCCTTTCCCTTGTTTCGGAAGACCGCCCCTTCCGGGGACCTTCTCGGTATCAGAAGGGGGATTACTCCTACACCTGCAATACAGACGGGGATCTGCATTGGTTCTACGGATATGAATTCATCACATACAAGGGCGAAACGGTATACGAGTGCGCCTTCCACGGCGGCGACCTATCATAAGTGCGGCCGGGAAAGGCAATTTGAGAGAATAGACGGAAAAAAGAACCGTCAATTTGTCGGAATCCCCGATTCCGGCATCTGTGAATAAAGAAAGGGAACGGTTATGAAAGAATTTATTTTGTGCAAATACGGCGAGGTTGTGCTGAAGGGCTTGAACAAGGCTTCCTTTGAGCATCTGATGGCGGCAGAGATGAAGCGCCGACTTAAAGATCTGGGTGAATTTTCGGTAACTTATGCCCAGTCCACCCTGTATGTGGAGCCTATGGACGAGTCCTGCGATATGGATGAGGCATACCGCAGAGCCTCTCATCTTTTCGGAATCGCCACCCTCTCCCGTGCCATTGCCGTGGAGAAGGAGCTTCCCGCCATTCTGGAGGCGGCGAAAGAATATCTGCCCCCCTATCTTGCGGGTGCACGCACCTTCAAGGTCGTGGGAAAGAGGGCGGATAAGCGGTTCCCCCTGACCTCTCCCGAGCTTGCCGCCGAGGTGGGCGGCGTCCTGCTGGAGGCGGTCCCCGGATTGACGGCGCAGATGGAGAACCCCGATCGGCTGATTCATGTGGAGATCCGGGAGAAGTATGCCTTCCTTCATGCCGATGCCGAGCGGGGAGCCGGCGGAATGCCCGCAGGCTCCAACGGCCGCGCCCTCCTGCTCCTGTCCGGAGGAATCGACTCCCCCGTGGCGGGCTATCTGATGGCGAAACGGGGCGCATCCCTGGACGCCCTCTATTTCGAGTCGATCCCCTATACCTCCGAGCTGGCAAGAGAGAAGGTCATGACCCTTGCCTCCGAGGTCTGCGAATATGCAGGGAAGATCATGGTTCACACCATGAACCTGACCGAACTTCAGGAAACCATGAAGAAATGTGCGGATGAGGAATACTTCACCCTGCTGCTCCGCCGCTCCATGATGCGACTGGCAACCCGCCTTGCCCATGAGAAGGACTGCCTGGCGCTGATTACCGGCGAATCGCTGGGTCAGGTTGCCAGCCAGACCATGCAGGCTCTGAATGTCACCAATGCCGCCACCGATCTTCCGGTCTTCCGGCCCTGCATCGGCATGGATAAGGAGGAGATTGTCGCCATTGCAAGAAAGATCGGAACCTACGATACCTCCATCCTTCCCTATGAGGACTGCTGTACCGTCTTCACCCCCCGGCATCCCAAGACCCGTCCCGAACTTGCCAAGGTGCTGGAGCAGGAGGCGAAGATCGAAAATCTCGCCGCTCTAGAGGATGAGGCATACAAGGGCATGACGAATCGGATGATCCGGGTGTATTGAGCAGATGCGGGCGGTCATCGGCGTCCGAAAGAAACGGGCTGGCGTAGATGCGCCGGTCCGAATCCTTGTTTATGCCGGATCGTCCTGCCGGATGTTGCAGCCCGTTTGTGAGCAACCCGACATCGCCTTATATTGAGGTTTTTGAAGGGTTTCAGGGGAACTTTTTTCAAAAAGTTCCCCTGATTTTTATTTTGCTTCCAATTCTTTTACAGCATTTCACCGTTCAGATCGCTGACATCGGTGTACCAGTCGTATTCGACCTCCCGATCACCCAGCCTGAATCGGGCGGGGATGTTGTTCTGCTCCCAATCTAAGGGCTCGGTGGGAACACCGCCCTCGGATGCGATTTTGTACAGCTTTTTCATGACTTCCATCTGCCCGGCATCCAGATTTCCGTTTGCGCAGGAGATGAACAGGGGGGACCCGCTGTATGCCAGAAGCTCTGCCCACTGCCGATTCTTTTTCCAGTCGATTTTCCCGGGGACAAATCCCACACAGTCGGCGTCGGCGGCGAAGAAGGCGTTGTTCTGACACAGACGGAAGGCAAGGGTGTTGACCCCCATTTTTCGGGTGCGGAGCCAGTCTACGCCCGAGGTGTCGTCGCCGGTGCGGTTGAGATGGGCAAGACCTGCCAGCAGATGTCCGATGCAGTTGCATCCCAGAATCATGGCTTTGCCGTGGGTGGCATCCAGAACGGTTCTGTAAAAATTCTTGGTGATCTCCGCCGAGGTTTTGGTCCTGTCGTAGAATGCCCAATCGCCGTGGGTAATTACCCCGTTGCGATCCTTACCCCATGCGCCGAACATGTCAATTTCCGAAAAATCGTGCTTGATCAGCTCGTATCCCCAGTCCAGAACGATCTTTTCCACATCCTGTCGGATGAAATCCAGAACCTCGGGATGGGAGGGGTCCAGATTGCACCGATGGATCCGGGAATCGTCCGGACTCAGACGGTGCTTGTTCAGCCGCCACTGTACGGGCAGTTCGGGACGCTCGTCCCGCAGAAAGCGCACCCAGATTCCGGGGCGCACGCCCATCTCCTTGAAGGCGTCGGCGACCTTTTTCATGTCGCCGTACTTCTCGTTGGGGACCCAGGGACCTGCGCAGGGATTGGGCTGCCATCCGTCGTCGATGACCATGAAGGGACGGTTTTCAAGCCCTTCTGCCAGCGTTGCCTGAAGGCCGGCATCGGCGACGATCTCCTCATAGGAGGAGTGACCGTAGGCATAATACCAGTTGTTGCCGCCGTAGACCGGTTTTTCGGGCAGCAGGGGAGCGGGGGACATCTTCTTGCAGAAGGCGGCCGCCGCATCATAGGCGGAACCCGTGTAGCTCTCGCACAGGATTTTGCAGACCGTAAGCTCCCGACCGTTCAGCTCCACGCCCACGCCGCCGCAGCGGACATCCAGATAGGCGGAAATTCCCCGACTGTCCACCGACCAGCTGACCATTGCGTTGGGAAGAACCTCCACCCCGCATCCGACCGTCCGATCTCCGGAGCGAAGCAGGAAGTACCAGGGCAGACAGCGGTCGGGCTCCAGCCCTCTCCATGCCAGATTCCCGTAGGCACGCTCCCATGTATCGCCCAGAATCCGGGCATCGGCGGGAATTTCCAGATTCCAGCGAAGCTGAATCAGACGGGGACGGGATTTTTGCGCCGTCAGGCGGACGCACAGTCCCCCGTCTGCGGGGATGACGGTGATTTTCGCATCCCCAACGCCCTTCTCATCCTGAAGAGATAGATCCATTCTGTCGGGCTGTCTTATAATATCAAACATATAAAGATACGACCTTTCGGTATTTATTATAAAATCAAAGAATCCATTCCAAAAGGATTCTCGCTTCGTTGACCCGCAGATAGGGGTAAACCATCTCCCGGATTTCCTGCCTGGTCTGATCGCAGACCGAGCAGAGAGCGGCGATGATCTGCACCGACCGTTCGGGCGAGTAGGGGAACTTCGGAATCAGGAAAACGAAATCCGATTGACGGTAGTCCCGCAGGGTCATATACTCCTGACCTTCTTCTGCGGCGGGAATGGGCAAAAGCGACCATGGATCGCTGAGTTGCCCCATTTTTTCGGCATCGGACAGGGTGCCGATGTAGAACAGCGACTGCCCGGACAGAAAGGTGGTGAGGGAATCCTCACTGATGAAATTTTCCCCGATGGCTTCGGTGACGCCGTTCACAATCGCCTGATTTTCTTCCGACAGTTCCTTCAGGCTCTTGTCCCTCCCGAACAGATCGGAGTAGGCTGATCCGTGGGTCATGGCGATGGGATAGGCAAGGGGAAGCTCGGAGGCGGCTTTGCCTTTGGCGGCAGCATTTGCGAAGACCTCCCAGGTCCATTTCCCCGACTCCACGCAGGAGTAGAGACTGCCGATTCCCAGCGACTCGGCAAGACTGAGATTGTAGAAGACGCACAGGGTGTTCTCCGGGCGAAGCAGAGCGTCACCGAAGATGGCGTAGTCCCCGAAACTCTCGGACAGGGAAGCGCAGAGATAGGGGGCTTCGCTGTCAAAGAAGGCGATGCGTTCGGGGTCGATCAGAACCCCCTCACCGTCTATCTCCCCGGTCCGTTCGGCGGGAATCAGGATCAGATCGGCGGTATAACCGTCCACCTGAATGTTTGCCTCAAGTTCGGACAGCAGCTTTTCCACGGTGGTGGGGTAGGCGGTGATCCGGATGTTGTATTTATCCTCAATGGCATGGATCCGCTGAACGGCGGCGGAGGCGCCGGGGGAAGTATCACTTGGAAATATGGGATTTTCGGGCGCATCCTCCAGAGTGGCGATCAGGAAAACCGAACCGCCGCCGTCGAACTCGGCAAGGCCGGACAGCTCTTCCTCGGGGGTGCGGACGGTGACTTCGGGATAACGGGAGGCGGGGGTCTGGGTCACGGTCGGAATCACTGCCGACTGAGCCGGGAAGGAAGATGGCGCACGGTCATCGGTGACGGTGTAGGCGCTCATCATCGAGCAGGAGGACAGGATCGGAAGGGTCAGGATCAGGGAGAGTATTTTCGCTTTGTTCATGGGTTCGCATCCTTTTTGGTAACGATCATGGTTGGTTTCAGTATAGCCGATATTTATGAATAAATCAAGCGAAAACCGAATTTTTCAAAAATCCAACCGAATTTTGTATTCCATTTTCACCGGATTTGTGGTAGTATAGAAAAAAGAAAGAGCCCGCAGGGCGGTCTTTCGGCATTTTTTTAAATAATTTTCACACAAATGAGATATTTCACCCTTCATTTCCGATATATAGGGTGAAGAGGGACCGATCAGAATTCGAAGAAGGAGGCGATCAGAAATGGATGATCGGGAAATCGTAGAACTGTTTGGCGAGCGGTCGGAGGACGCCGTCCGGGAGCTGGACAGCAAATACGGCAGGTTGTGCAGGCGGATTGCCGGAAACATCCTGGAGGATCCACGGGATGCGGAGGAATGCGTCAACGACTGCCTGATGACCGTGTGGAATCAGATTCCGCCCGATCAGCCGGAAAAGCTGTCCGCTTATGTCAGCAAGATCGTCCGCAATACCGCCTTGGATCGGCTGGACTATAACCGGGCAAAGAAGCGCTCGGCGGCGGTGATTCTGCCCATTGACGAATGTGCGGAGTGGCTTCCCGATGAGGAAATCCGGGCGGACAGGACGGAAAGGGAGCTTGGAGCGGCGATCAGCCGGTATCTGAGGAGTCAGAAGCCCGAACGGGCGAACATTTTCATTCGAAGGTACACCTATTGCGAGCCGATCAAGGTGATCGCCGGGAGCCATCACTGCTCGGAGGCAAAGGTGCGCAATCTGCTGGCACGGATGCGAGGACAGCTGAAGGAACAACTGAAGAAAGAGGGGTATTTATTTCATGAAGATGAATAATAATCGGGTCCTTTCCGCCATGGGCTGTCTGGACGACGATCTGTTGGCATTTGCGGCGGAGGATATGATGACAGAGCAAAAGAGCAAAATCCTGAGTGCAAGATTCTGGGCGAAGGGCATCGCCGTGGCGGCGAGTCTATGTCTGGTCGTAGGCGGCGCCTGCGGAATATGGGTGTGGAATAATGGAACAGCGCCTAATAGCACGACAGGAGATTACGATAAAACAGATCTCCCTTCTGATTCTTCCAATGGACTGAATGTGGGTTTTTTATTTCCTGACGGATGTGCATCTTCCGGGGCGTATACAGGCTACCGGAGCGATTCCTCCAGATTCAATCCCGATGATGTGACACTGACATTTTATTTTGGTTCTAAATTTTATGACGATCTTGATTTTGAACGGGAATCCGTTATGGATGTTCGGGAAGTAAAATTATATTTTGTGAACGATGACGGGGATCAGTATTTCATTCGGCAAACAAAAGATTGGTATGTTTCTGAAGAGTACAGATGTATACCGATATGGGAAAACATCGAAAATGTGGCGAAAATAGTTGGCGTAGAATACAACCATTCGGAGGTCATTACCATTCCTCGGGAACTGTTTACAAAGCCAAGCGGATATATTGTATTCAAGGTGATGGGCGATAATTTATTGGATGAGTATGAAAATGCGGAGAGAACGCTCAATAGCGTGATCATTTATTATTCGTTGTTGGAAGACGGTTCTGTGTTACTGTCCGAGCATCCGAATACATCCGTGAATGTGGTCATTACAAAACAGAGCTGATTTTATAAAAGGTCAAAAGCAAAAACCATCGGGACGGCTAAATGCCGTCCCGATTTATGATTCGATTAATGTTCGAAGGGCTTTCTGGGGGGTCTGCGTGTGCCGCCCTCACGGTCGCCTCTGTCGGTTCTGGGGGGACGGGCGCCTCTCTCGTCGCCTTCCAGCTTGGGAAGGAGGGCCTTGCGGGACAGGTTGAATCTGCCCTTTTCGTCAACACCCATGAACTTGACCGAGATTTCGTCGCCTTCCTTGACCACATCCTCCACCTTCTCTACGAACTGGTTGGAAAGATCCTTGATGTGGCACATTCCCTCTTTGCCGGGAGCAAATTCCACAAATGCGCCGATGGGGATGATTCGGGTGACCTTGCCGGTGAAGACCTGACCGACTTCAGGCTCGAAGCAGATGGCTTCGATGGCAGCCTTTGCCTTCTCGCCGCTTTCGGTGTTGGTTGCGGCAATATAGATGGTGCCGTCCTGCTCGATGTCGATCTTAGCGCCGCTTTCTGCGGTGATTCTCTGGATGACCTCTCCGCCCTTGCCGATGACCTCACGGATCTTCTCGGTCTTGATGTGGAGGGTGATCAGCTGAGGCGCATACTTGGAAATGGTGTCGCGGGGACCGGGAATCGCCTTCAGGATGATCTCGTCGATGATATAGTCTCTGCCCTTGTGGGTCTTCTCAAAGGCGGATTTGATGATTTCGGGGGTCAGACCGTCGATCTTCAGGTCCATCTGGATGGAGGTGATGCCCTTGTGGGTTCCGGCAACCTTGAAGTCCATGTCGCCGTAGAAGTCCTCCACGCCCTGAATGTCGATCATGGTGTCCCAGGAGCCGTCCTCGGCGGTAATCAGACCGCAGGAGATGCCGGCGACGGGTGCCTTGATCGGAACGCCTGCGTCCATCAGTGCCAGAGTCGATCCGCAGACCGATGCCTGAGAGGTGGAGCCGTTGGAGGATACAACCTCGGAAACCAGACGCATGGCGTAGGGGAACTCCTCAACAGAGGGAAGAACGGGAATCAGCGAACGCTCAGCCAGTGCGCCGTGACCGATTTCACGCCGTCCGGGAGAACGGATGGACTTTGCCTCACCGGTGGAGTAGCCGGGCATATTGTAGTGGTGGATATAACGCTTGGAGGTTTCCTCGTCGATGGTGTCCAGCTCCTGAGCGTCGTCCAGGGTGCCGAGGGTGCAGACGGTCAGAACCTGAGTCTGACCTCTGGTGAACATACCCGATCCGTGAACACGGGGGATCAGTCCGACCTCTGCGGCAAGGGGACGGATTTCGTCCATGGTTCTGCCGTCCACACGCTTCTTGTCCTGAAGCAGCCAGCGGCGGACGATCTTCTTCTGAATCTTGTAGACCAGTTCGGGCATCATAATGTCCAGACCCTCGTACTCGCCGCCGAAGGTTTCCAGGATAGCGTCCTGAATGGGAACCATGCGGGCATCCCGGACGGTCTTGTCGTCGGTGTCCATGGCGATCATGACATCCTTCTCGCAGAAGGCGAAGATCTTGTCGAACATCTCATGATCCAGCTCGCCGGAAGGATAGGAGAACTTGGGCTTGCCGATTTCGGCAACGATGCCGCTGATGAAGGCACACAGCTTCTTGATCTCTTCATGAGCCGCCATAATGGCGTTGAACATGGTGTCGTCGTCCACCTCGTTGGCGCCTGCCTCGATCATGACCACCTTCTGCATGGAGCCGGCGACGGTCAGCTCTAGATCGGAGTGCTGTCTCTGCTCCTGGGTGGGGTTCATGACGATCTCGCCGTCAACCAGTCCTACGAAGACGCCGGCGATGGGTCCGTTCCACGGAATGTCGGAAATGGACAGGGCGATGGATGCGCCGATCATTGCGGTGATTTCGGGGGAGCAGTCATAGTCGATGGACAGGGTGGTCAGGGTGATGGCCACATCGTTGCGCAGATCCTTGGGGAAGAGGGGACGGATGGGGCGGTCGATGACACGGCTGGTCAGGACAGCCTTTTCGGAGGGCTTGCCCTCCCGTCTGAGATAGCCTCCGGGGATTCTTCCGACGGCGTAGAGACGCTCGTCGAAGTCTACCGACAGGGGCAGGAAGTCGATGCCCTCACGGGGCTTTGCGGATGCGGTAGCGGTGCAGAGGATGCAGGTATCGCCGTAGCGAACCAGACAGGATCCGTTTGCAAGACCCGCCATTTTGCCGGTTTCCACGATCAGGGGACGGCCGGCCAGTTCGGTTTCGTAAACCTTGTAGTTCTTGAATTCCATCAGTTTGGACATTGCCATAGTAGTTTCCTCCATTTATTTTGATTTTGATCCGGGGATGCAGGAGGAATCAAGAATAGTGAATACCTGACGAATTTTGCCAAAGTCTGAAATGGATTCCGCATATCCTCAAAGGAGACGCTCCGTTAGACATTCATTATTCTTATTCGACCTGTTGACCCGGTTGTTTTACCCCTTCTTTCTAAAATGCCATGCAAGAAGCATGGCATTTTAGAAAAGGAAGATTACTTTCTGAGTCCCAGCTTCTCCACAATCGCACGGTAACGGTTGATGTCCTTCTTCTCCAGATAGCCGAGAAGGTTGCGTCTCTTGCCGACCATCTTCAGAAGGCCTCTGCGGGAGTGGTGGTCATGGGTGTTGACCTTCAGATGCTCGGTCAGCTCGGCGATTCTCTTGGTGAGAATGGCGATCTGAACCTCGGGCGATCCGGTGTCTCCCTCATGGATGGCGTAGGTCTCAATAATCTGTGTTTTGGTTTCCTTGTTCATCATAGCGATGCACCTCATAAAAATGTATTCCGTAAGGCAGGGCGACGGTCGGTGGATCCGATCGCTGAGCCTCCGGTGGTTGTTGCGGTCATGCCGCATACGGGTCTATTATACCACATTTGAAAAAAAAAGCAAACAAATTGGCGATTGTTTACAATTTATTTACAAGAGCGATTGATCCGGAATTTTTGCCTTTGGCGAATGCCGGATGTTTTTCCGGAGTCGGCTCATGTTCAAAATGGCATGGCTGTTTTGAACACGGAAAAAGCAAACAAAAAGCGTGATGTCCTTATCGGAAAAATGACATGGCAAAATTTCCCGCAAACCTTACGAACGGTTTGTGGGATCTTTGTTTTTTCGGCAGAGGAAGGGAAAAAGAAAAGGCTCCCTTGTGTAAAGGGAACTCAGCGCGTCGAAAAAGCTAAAGTGATTAGCAACTTGCGCAAAAGTTTTCGTCCACCTTTTTTAAAAGGTGGCGCAGTCAAGGGCGCGT